>NZ_ANOG01000703.1 GCF_000346295.1 Rhodopirellula maiorica SM1
GTCCGCCGCCAAAGTGCGTGAGGTGACCGGTCAGAAGACGCCACCACTGGCCCGCGGTGGCGGAGGCAAAGTCCAACTGGAAACCAGCAGTCAGGCTCGGAAAGGCATACGCCGCCAAAGCGATCGCGGATAGAACCACCGTCACAGGAGTATGCCGGAGCCAGATGCTTCCCCGGCGACAGATCGTTTGTATCGATGTGCCGCTGGTTTGGGGAAGCGTCCGAGAGCAGGTTTCGCCAGTACTCATCGCGACAGATCCTTCCTGCTTTGATCCTCTACACAATGATCAATGTCGGTTTGGGCCTTTCGTCGCCGCATCATCGCAGCAGCGCCTGCACCGCCGAGCGAGAAGATCGCGGTGATCGGACCGATGGGACCACCACCTCCGCCGCCACCGCTGCGGAATGTGCCGCCACTCGCATGCGGAGCCGGCGACGCCGACGATGGACGCGACGGACCTGATGTTGCGGGCATCGCCGGTGGCGGTGTGGTGTAGGTTTGTGGTGGTGATGCGGTATCGGCAACCACCGGTGAAGTGGATTGTTGATTCGACTGGGCCGGTCTCGTGGTGACTCGCGAGCGGCCAACCGATTGCTCGGTCATGCCCTCGGGCATCATCACCGGAACGGTTTCGGTGACCAGTTGACCCTGGGGCGGCTCGGAAAGTTCTTTTTCGACGGCAATGAACGAGGTGTACTGCGTCATCAGTTGATGCTTCAGCCCAAGCTCGGTGATCTCTTCACGTCCTTGCGGAGTTTCGTGGCCGACGTCGCGGTTCCAAATTTGCCGAATTCGCTGGCGGGCCCAAACGGGACCGATCGAATCGTGAGCGGATTCCTGTTGTGGAAGCTCCAACGCGAGCCCCATTTGCACGGCTTGCCCCAGCACATTGCCCTTCAATGTGATCGTCCCCGATGCCGGCGTATCGTATCGACCCAAAACAATCAGAGGTTTTCCTGCATACAGATCGGGCAGCCGCGAAGGAACGAGGTCTTTCACGACGATGCCGCCCCAGTCGATCTGCAAATCGGTCATGTACGGTTGGCTGGTCAATTCGTGAAAACGTCGAGCGATCTCGGGTGAATTGTCCTGGTTGGTAACTTGCATCGAAAATCCTCGCCCCATTTCGGCGGCGCGGCTGATCAGGTAATCATTCGGAGCTGCCCCGAACGCGATCGGGAAGACGCGAGCATCTTGAAACTCGGGTTTCTGCAAATAGCGAAGAATCGAGTGGTCGTTGCCAACGAGTGCGTCGGTCATCAACACCATATAGCGTGGGCGAGCCGATTCGTCAGCGCTACCGCCCAGTGCCAACTGCAGCGCCGGCAGCAGGTTGGTTCCACCACTCGCTCGCAAGTTACGTACAAATTGCTTTGCGGACTGGACATTGGCATCGTTCGCCACGATCGGATGCGGCCGAAAAGCGTTGGATCGATTATTGAACGCAATGATGCGAAACTCATCCTGTGGGTTCAAATGATCCAGCACATGATCGGCAAACAATCGCAATTGGCTGATCGCAGGCCCGTTCATTGATCCGCTGGTGTCCAGCACCAGGATCACTTCACGAGGCGTGATTTCGGCCGGCTCGATGGACCATTTCGGTTGTAACGCCAGCATGACGTAGCCATCGTCTGCGTCGGATTCGCGGTGGACCAGCGACGCCAAGGTGCTCTCGTCACCGGCCAACCGATATTCGATGACAAAGTCTTTGTCGGCGATCGTCGATTGGTTCTTTAAGGTCACGACCGCATGAGTTTCCGAGGGTTGTTGAATGTCCAATTCGTGGGTGACTGGCACGATTTCCTGGATCGGCATCGCCGCGTCCACTTTTACCGAGACAAACACATCGTTGCCGTTTCGCATTCCCTCGGGAAGAAAGTCGGGGGTGATCCGCGACGCGTCGGGGACTTGATCGGTGTCCTTTGCCCAACCGCGACCGACGTTCGGACGACTCAGCGGGGTTCCTGGGATATAACGAGGCCCGACGACCATCGGGAAACGAAAGACGTAACGGTCTTCGTCGATCTCCAGCGGATGCACGTATTCGATGTTCACCGTCACCTCGCTGTCGGCCGGAATGTTGGCCACCGCCTGAGAAAAGATGTTGGCACGTTCTTGCTCCAGTAGCGCTGCCTTTCGCCCCTGATCCCGAGCTTGTTCATATTCTTGGCGTGCTTCCTCTTTGCGTTTGACTTCGCCGACAATCACACGTTCTCCGATCTGAAAGGAGTAGGCGTCGACGGCACAGTTTTCGGGAAGCGGAAACACGTACAACGCTTCCAGCCGTTCGGAATACGGGTTTTTGAACACCTGAGAGACGCGGACACGCGCCAATACGCCGGAAATGTCAGCCTCCACACGCGTTTCTTTCAGCGTGAAGCATTGACTGGGGGCCGGCAGACGTGCCTTCAGTTGATCGAAGTCGTCTTCGTCAACACGCATTTGTCCTTGAGTGACAGGCGTTCCGCTCAGCACGGTGTAACCCGCTTGGGCCACTGCAGAGAAAAGGAAGATCGTTGCCAGGGCCGAGAACGATTTGAGCAGAGGCCAAAACATCGTTTGGCTACGAGGTAGCGGGGGTTGAGCGATCATGAGAAGAGGTGCTCCGGGAATTGAGAATCGATGTGACTCTCTAGAAAGATCCCGTCGCACGCGCAGCAATGCGCGAATTCGCCAAGTTTCTTGCTCGATCTGCTTTCTTAGCCGCTTTGGCCAACGCTGTGAAGCATTTTTCCCTATAAGGAAAACGCGAATTAGCTGTAGCGAAAGTCGCAGA
>NZ_ANOG01000704.1 GCF_000346295.1 Rhodopirellula maiorica SM1
CATGACCTTTCGCGTCTCGCCCGTTTCGTGGTTGGTGATCTCTTCGTCGGCCAACGCGCCGCAGATATCTTCGACGCTCAGCACCATGCTGGCTTCGCCTGCGATCGCAGCTCCATAGGCGAGCCATCCGGCGCTACGTCCCATCGCTTCGCAGAGAAAGTAGGAGCGGCCGGCTGCGGCGTCGAAGTTCAAGTTGCGAATTTCTTCTGCCAAAGTTTCCACGGCGGTGAAGAATCCGAACGTGAAATCGATACCCGAGTAATCGTTGTCGATCGTTTTGGGCAAGTGCACGATCGGGAATCGGCGTGCGTCGGCGGGCAAATTGTCCTGGAACATCTTCAATTTGTTCGCCGTTTTGAGCGTGTCATCACCGCCGATCGAAATCAACGCGTCGACTTCTAGCGAACACAGGCCTTCGTAAACGCGTCGCAGCGGAGCAACCAGTTCAGGGTCCTTCAAATGGGCTGGCGAATTGACGTGTTTGCCAGGGTTGGTGCGGGCGGTACCGATCATGATTCCGCGACTGCTGCGTGCATTGGTCAGCGAATCGTGCGAGAACCGGATGTAATCGGTACCCTCTTGCAGCGGTCCCGCCGCGGTGTATTCCGCCAATCGGCTGTAGCCATGTTTGATTCCAAAAACCTGGGCCCCTTCTTCGAGGAACGAAAATGCGGCGGTCGAAATCACTGCATTGGCAGCCGGAGCAGGCCCCCCCGCAAACAAGATGGCAACGCGTTTGATATCCAATGAATGTTTGCTGGGCATGGAGTGATTTCGTCTGGTTTGAGGGGAAGGTCGGGGAGCTGAGAAAGACCGGTTCTTTCGCATCGTGCACCGACGATTTTAGGGATCCCTGAGCGTTCGCCAAGATGGGAGGCCGGTTGCGGCGTCGAGTCGACGCCGTCAAACACCGGTGGGGGCGGCAAAGCTGCCGTTCTCAGCGCGATAACGCACACGCAGACTTCGTTGGGGGCGCGGGGCCAATGCCACCTACTCTGGCAACCACTGGAGATGCTCGGTAGTGGGATTCGCCAGAATTCCCATGTTTGCTGTTGAAACACCAGGAACTCTGGCGAGTCCCACTACGAAAGTAGGTGGCATTGGGCGCGGGGCCCCTCCGGTTGAGGCGAGTAAAAGGTTCGGTTTAGACCGGGCGAGGCCCCGTCCCGCACCGCTACAAACGCCACCCGTTTAGTGCCAAAGTCGATGGCATTGGACGCGTGTTGGTGATCCCCCCGGTGCGATAGTCCAAGCGGCCCCCGGCCTAGGATTGCCACTGCAGCGCTTCTTCGATCGCCGCTTCGTATTCCATGTCGGTCAACTCGAGAATCTCACGCATATCCGACAGGATCGCAATTTGCTGAGGTTGCAGCGTCCCCTCGGCCGACGCGGCAAGAAACATCGCCTGCAGTGCACGCATGCGTTGATCTTGGTTCCAGCCTCGCGAAATCGTCAGCACGTAGTTCTTGGCCAGCACCTTGTTTTCCATCGCAATGCTGCACAACCGCCCAAGTTCCTCGCGGTCCATCGGTCGCTCGAGCAGATCATTGGCGATCGTTTGCAGGGCGTCGATCTCGTTTTCACTGATTTCACCATCGGCCAGCACCACTAAAACGGCGGAGCGGATCGCTTGATCTCGAAATTGCGACTCGATTGTCGCTTCGTGCGTTTGCCGGTCCATGCTCAACACACTGGTATCCCACGTGCTGCGACAACTATCGCATTGAACAAATTCCTCTGCCGCACCAATCGGCACAGTGGGAACGAAGTAGAGCGTCAAAAACGGTCGCCTGGCTCTTAAGCGAAACGGTTGCGGCGTGCGGCATGTGGGGCAGTAAAAATTGCCCCGATCACGTGTCCGCGTCAGGTTCATGGTGCCGATCAGGATCATTTTTTTCAAAAATGCGGAAAATGGGGTAACAGCAGAACTGGCGGTGTTGCACGACGGACAGTGTCACAATGAGAGTTTTAGGGCGACTTTAACCATTAGTTGGCATTGTGACGGTGACGATCAGGCCGATTACACGGATCACACCGGATTGACTGGCGTTAATTTAGAAAGAGTTCCGATTGAAGACGATAACGAGTGAAGTTACCGATTTCATTTTACGCAGAAGCGGCGAGCGATCGACGCGGCAATTTAGCACATCATGGCCATTCTTCCCGTCTCGGCGAATCGAACGAGTACTCCGCTGATGAACCAGCGGTTGATGTTCCAGCTAAACGCGGATCAGTTGGCGCTACAGCGTCAGTATGACCAATTGTCGTCGGGCCGCAGTGTCTTAAAAATTTCTGACAATCCGGCGGCGGCCAACCGGGCACTCGGGTTAAACCGCACGATTGATCGCGGCAACCAATTGGTTCGCAACGCGGATTCGACGATCGGCTACTACGATTCCGCCGATACCGCACTATCGCAAATTGACAATGCGTTGATCACGGCCCGCGCGACGGCGGTTCAGGGCGTTGAAACGATCAATTCGGATGATGAACGCGAAGCCTTGGCACTGACGATTCGTGAAGCGATCAACAGTGTTTACACAGCCGGCAACGCGATGTTCCGTGACCAACAACTGCTCGGCGGGATTTTGAACGGCGGCAATGCTTACAGCTATGTCGACAATGAAATTGTCTATTCCGGCCGCGATGCCGTTGGCAAGACGATGCTTGGCGGTGGCGATCTGTCGGAAATCAACGTTACTGCATCGGATTCGCTCGGGACCAATGGCGTTTTTCTAAAAGGCGAACCGCTCGGTGCGGCGCTCGACTACGACACTCGCTTGGTCGATATGCGTGGCGGTGCTGGGGTTGCGCCGGGCGCGATTGAGTTGTCTGGTGGCGACAGCACGGTGGAAGTGGATCTCAGCAACGCGTCGACGATCGGTGATGTGGTCGACGTGTTGTCCAAAGTGGAATTGGAAGGACGTCCGCTGAGCGTGACGATCAGCAACGATTCGATCGAGATCAAATATGCAGACGATTTGCCTGGAACGTTAGCGATCCAAGACACCAAGGGCAGCACGTTGGCAAGTGATTTGTCGATCTCCAATCCAGGGGGGCTGAAGGCGCCGCCGCTTACCGGAGACCATTTATCGCCTCGATTGACCTCGGAAACAAAGATCGAAGATCTAGCGTTTGGGACCGGAGTGGACTTGAGTAGTGGTATCACGATCAAGCAGGGAAGCCAGAGTTTTTCGATCGATTTAAGCGAAGCCGAAAAGGTGGGCGACGTCTTGATCGCCATTAACCGTAGTGGTGCGGATGTGCATGCGGAATTGAACAACGCCGACGGCAGTATCCAGCTGCGTGCACTGCGAAGCGGCGTGGATTATTCGGTGGGCGAAAACGGCAGCAATGCCGCCCGAGCCTTGGGGATTCGCTCGGCGACCGAAGCAACGACGCTGGATGAACTCGGTCGCGGCCGTGGCGTCGTGCTCAATACACAAAGCGAGGATTTGGTGATCACCCGGCCGGATGGTGTCGAGTTGAACTTGGATCTCGAAGGGGCCGAGACCATCGAGGATGTCATTAATCTGATTCGCAATCACCCCAACAACCAAGACACCGCTCGCGTATTAGTCGGGCTGAATACGGTTGGAAACGGAATCGAGTTGCAGGCGCCTCCGGGGGCCAATCCGATGTCGATTCGTCAGCCGCAATTGAGCAACGCGGGAACTCGGCTGGGATTAATTCCCGAAGGCGAAATCGAAGCGTTCGGAGAGACGGTCGGCAGCGTGAATCAGATTGCTGGCGATGACTACATGCCGCGGGATGCTGGCGGGGCACTCGATACGCTGCTGCGACTTGAAACCGCCATTCGTGACAACGATGTCGTGGAAATCGAACGGCTGCAGGTCCGGTTGGACGAGGATTTGGACCGCGCGAGTCAAACGCGAGGCAAAATTGGGGTCTGGACGCGAAATTTGCAAGATATGAAAGCGTCCACAGAAACCAACGTGATCCAAATGACCGAACAACTTTCCAACGAAGTGGATGCCGATTTGGCGACCGTCATTAGCGATTTGAGTCAGCGTCAATTGTCGTTAGAAGCATCGATGCGAATTATCGGACAAACTTCACAATTGACGGTTTTGAACTACTTGTAACGATTTTTCCGAATTGTTTCATTTTGCCGAGGGGCCAGCCGATAAAGAGATTGGCAGGTCTTCGACCGACCTTTCTGTCAATAAGACCATCTGGAAATCGGGAAAGAAACGACATGAGAATCGATACGAATCGTTTTGGCACGTTGCAGATCAACGCGGACGAGTTGTTCTTTTCCCTCAAGGGTTGATTGGAATGGAAACGCTTCGTCAATGGGCGTTGCTGCCTGACCCTGAGAGTGCTTCGGTGGCATGGCTGCAAAGTGCTTCGCGAGGCGATCGGGCTATTCCGTTGATCAGCCCGCGAGCGTTTTTTCCTGAGTATCGCGTGCACATCAGCCGTCGTGAACTTGGCAGTTTGCATCTTCGCCCCGGTTCAGAAATCTACGTGATGACGACCGTCTCGGGTCGCCAAGGCAAAGTCAGCACGAACCTGCGAGCTCCGATCTTGTTGAACTTGGATCACCGTCTGGGTTGCCAAGTGATTGCCGACAACGATCTGCCGATCCAGCAAATTCTGCAGATTGCCTCGGCCACGCCCCAGCCCGCCGAGAGCAAAGCGGACGAGATCAAAGCGGCTCTCTCGCCGCTGCGTCGAGCGGCCTAAGTGCCCGTGCGTGCGGCCTGATCTTCCTGAAGCTCCCTTCGTCCCTTAAGCTGTGCCTATCACGTCAAACGACTGGTTGTTTGACGCATGAACCTTTGAGCACCGCAAGCACGGACACCGCAGGGGAAAACGAAGTATGGCTCACACGATCGTTATATTTGGCGCTTCGGGCGACTTGACCAGCCGAAAGCTGATTCCGGCGTTGTTCCTGTTGTTCAAAAAGGATCGCCTGCCCGAGGGATCTCGGATCGTGGGGGTTTCGCGAAGCCATTTCGAGCACGAAGAGTGGCGAGACGCACTTCGCACGACGACGGAAAAGTTCGCCGGCAAATCGTTCGATGCGGAAACCTGGAATCGGTTCAGCGAGAATGTCTTCTATCAAGCTGGCGATATTAAAGAATCGAGCGATTTCAAGAAGCTCGGCGAATTTCTAAGTTCGATCGAAACGGAAGCCCATACCGGCCGCGTCTATTATCTGTCGACGATGCCTCAGTTGTATGAGGAAGCGATCAAGCAACTCGGTGCAGCGGGATTGGCTGAGGACAGCGAGGGTTTCCGCCGCGTGATCATCGAAAAGCCGTTTGGGACCGACTTGAAAACGGCCCAAAATTTGAATCGTTCGATTCATACGGTTTTCCGCGAAGACCAAATCTATCGCATCGACCACTACTTGGGTAAAGAAACGGTCCAGAACATCTTTGCCCTGCGTTTTGCCAACAGCATCTTTGAACCGATTTGGAACCGCAACTACGTCGACAACATCCAGATCACGGTTGCCGAAGAAGTCGTGATTGGCCGTCGCGCCGGGTACTATGACACGTCTGGGATTCTGCGTGACATGTTCCAAAATCACATCTTGCAATTGATGATGATCACCGCGATGGAACCGCCCGCACGCTATGACTCGGCGCTGGTTCGTGACGAGAAGGTAAAGGTGCTGCACAGTGTTCGCCGCATGAGCGGTAGTGATTTCGCGATGAACACCGTACGTGGCCAATACAAAGGGTACCTGCAAGAAGAAGGCGTGCCCCAGCACAGTCAAACTGAAACCTTTGCGGCGTTGAAGTTGTACTGTGACAATTGGCGTTGGAAAGGTGTGCCGTTCTACTTGCGAAGCGGCAAGGGAATGTCATGTCGCACCACGCAAATTGTCATCCAGTTCAAGAATGTGCCGCACATCTTGTTTGGCGAAAAAACGCGTTCGCCGCTGGGCAACCGTTTGGTGATTCAGGTGCAACCGGCTGAAGGGATTCAATTGCATTTCGAGACCAAAGTGCCCGATTCGGAAATGAAAACACGAACGAGCACATTGGATTTCAGTTTCCGCCAAGCCCCCGGCGGAACATCGATGCCCGATGCCTACCAACGTCTGCTGTTGGATTCGATGACCGGTGACGCCAGTCTGTTTGCTCGCAGTGACGAAGTTGAATTGGCATGGGGGATCATTGATCCGATTATTGAGGCATGGAAGAGCCCCGCGGCGCCGGACTTGTTCCCGTACGAGCCTGGGTTATGGGGCCCCAGCGAAGCGGGCGAGTGGATGCGTCGTCAGAAACGCGAATGGTTCGACGTCTGCCCCGTCCTCTCGTAATCCCCACCATCTCCGGGATCCCATCATCTCCATCAAAAACGGGCCACTTCAAGGCCCGTTTTTTCGTATCTCCCCCCTCTCCCCCTCTCCCTGTCTGCTCACTCCTCACTCCCACCTCCCACCTCCCACCTCCCACCTCCCACCCCCCAACTCTCTACCAATTATCACGGTCGCACGCTTCATAGCGACGAGATGGAAGCCAGGTTGACTTTTTCTGGCAGTCAAAGTTTGGCGACTGGGTCGAGTTTGCCGAACCGACAAGTACACCCCGTCGTTTGCAGGCCTCGCATCATTGCGAGACTGGCATGTTCGACGCTCCGGTGCGCTTGATGGATCGAAACTCCCAATTCGTCGGGTTTGGAAAGATCAAGGCATGATCGTCCCAGACCGCATGACCCATCCTGTTGGAAACCCCAGTCGTGATGCTTCAATCAATTGATGCGACGTCGCCCCATGTAGTGCATGGCACTGTCAAGGGCGTCGCCAAAGAGATGTCGCCCCGTGAGGGCAACGTCGAGATACCTAGTGACAATATCGTTTCGGAATACCTGCTGGTTTGTGAAGCGCGTTCAACAACACTGATGGACGGCTTTTGGCAGTTTTCGCTTGAAACCGCAGGCGGCGAGCCTGTGTTTTCGGCGCAAGACAACGAGGTCGGCGATTTGAACCGCTTGACCTTGCTGGCGGCCGTTCGTGGACTCGAATCGATCGAAGGTGCGTCGACGGTCACATTGATCAGCAACAATCGTTATCTGATTCGTTCGCTCACCGATTCGCTGCCTCGATGGCGCGAGAACAATTTTGTGTGGGAGCATTTTGGGCGTCGTATTGATGTCCAACATGCGGACCTGTGGCGACGTATCGATCGAGCGTTGCAGATTCATCGTGTCGAAGCGTGTTTGGTTTCTTCGCGGCTTGTCAGCCCCGAACCGCGTCCGGTTGAGACCCCCGATAGTGCCGACGGTGTTCAGTTGCGAGTCGATTCGGCGCACGCCACGGCAGCTCCGGGGCCGCGAATCAAGCCACCGAACGATCGACTTCGTCAATGGCTACTTGGCGGCGGCGCGTCGTCGGGAAGTGCCCCGGCACGGCGGCGAATTCGCACTGCCGATTTGCTCGATTCCTAGGCTAGGGCGGTCCTCGTGGGCTGGCCGCACAGCCCACGAGTCGCGGCATCAGTGATGTCTTGGTTGAAACGCGGGTTCACCAAGCTCGGTTCGAAACGTCTCTCGTCATCAGCGAGAGACGTCCTTTTTTTTCAGTAGAACAATCCACCATTCATCCCGATTTTTTGTCTTTCGGTATCCCAAATGCACACACAAGTTTCGCTATCGTCGATCTCGAAGTTGATCAACGGAACCCACGAGAACCCCTCTGGTCTACTGGGACCTCATCCGATTGACTATCGAGGAACTGCGGCCACGGCGGTTCGCAGCTTTTTGCCGGAAGCTCAAGCTGCTTGGGTAATCGATCCCCAAAACGGCCAGCGACGTGCAATGCGGCGGATTCATCCAGCAGGCTTTTTTGAAGCGATTTGCGACCCCATGGTCGACGCATCGCTGGCAACGGGCCAAGATGCAAAGGAGAATCAATCACGTGTTCACAATATTGCCAACTCGAAGTATCGCATCCAGATGACCAACAAATCCGGGGAAACAGTCGAAATGAACGACCCGTACGCCGCACCGTCGATCTTGACCGATTTTGATAACTACTTGATTGGTCAAGGAAAGCACTATGAGTTGTACGAGCGGCTCGGAGCTCAGCTTCGCACCGTCGACGGAAAGCCTGGGGTGAACTTTGCCGTTTGGGCACCGAATGCCCGTTCGGTGCAAGTGGTCGGTGATTTCAATGGCTGGGACGGACGTAAACACGTTGCTCGCATCC
>NZ_ANOG01000705.1 GCF_000346295.1 Rhodopirellula maiorica SM1
ACGGCGCGATGCCAGCGAGTGCAGATCACGATGATCAGATTTATCTGAAATCACTTCCGCAGGCGTACCAAAAATTTCGCAATGCCGGAGCAGGAATCGTGAACGGACGCAACGCCGTTGAGTATGCGATCAAAAAAATCGCGATCGTGAACCCTCAAAAGATCTACTGCGCCGGCCACAGCTCGGCGGGAAACCTTGCTTTGCTGCTGGCAGCAACCGAACCGCGAATCAGCCGCTGTGCGGCGTTCGCAGCGGCCTACGATCTCGAAAGCCGGATGGAGGAGATGACGGCGGATGTGACCTACCGAATGATGTTGCCGGGGATCAAACAATTTGTCTCTGAATCATCACCACTGAATCACGTCGACGAATTCGACTGTCCACTGTTGATCTTTCACGCCATTGATGATTCCAACGTGCCGCTGGCAGACGCCGAGCATTTTCAAAAAATGCTACGGCTATCCGGAAAAGACGCCACCCATATACGCGTCACCGGCGACCACTACACGCCGATGATCGAAACGGGTATTCCCGCCGCAATCGACTTCTTCAAGCAATAAGACTTACACTTTCTCGCCGAGCCTGAGCAGCTCGAGCACGGCTTCGGCAGCTTCTTCGCCTTTGTTACCCACGTTTCCACCGCTGCGCTGCAGCGCCTGCTCGACGGTGTTACAGGTCAGCAACCCAAAACCGACTGGCGAATCCGTTTCGATGGACAATCGCATCAACGCTTCGCTGACAGCGCGATTGATATGCTCGTCGTGAGTCGTCTCGCCTTTGATAACGCAGCCCAGCGTAANCACAGCGATCA
>NZ_ANOG01000706.1 GCF_000346295.1 Rhodopirellula maiorica SM1
AATCCAGCGTTGACCAGCAATAAGTTCAACAGATACTTGCTGACGCGTTCGGCGGTGTCTCGCATCAGCCGCGTGGTCCCCGTCAACGCCGCGTCCCCAATCAACGAGATCAGCCGATAGCGAATGTCTTCGCGTCGCAACAACAAAAACAATCACCAACACAATCACTAAGGCAGCGGTGGCAATCGGCTCGACAATCGGCAACAGAATTTCGGTGGCTGCGGCAAAGGGACTTTCGGGCTCACTGGTTACCACAATCTGCGGCGCCGGATCGGTGATTTCCTCGACGACCGCAATCGTGTCGTTCGGCGAATCCGGTTCCACCACTGCACCATGCTCTGGAAACAGCTCGTTGAACATGTTCGTTAGCCGGTGCACCGTGGAATCTTCGCGAAGCTGAAACGATTCAAGCTTCGTTTTGATTTCATGCTGATGGTTTGGCAGATCGGCGGCTAACGTTTGAACTTGCGACACCAATGCCCACATCGCCAAACCGATGATCGCAAATGCTAAACCGCTGGCGAGTAGGACGGCAGGCAAACGTCCTAACTTCCATTTTTCCAATATGCTGACCAAGGGCGTCAGAATGAATGCCAATAACACGCTCAGCGCGATTGGCACAAGTACCGGTTTGCCGAAATACAGCAGCGCCAACACCATCAAGACAGTGCCAAGACTAAAGAACACCCGACCGGTGGCCGATTCGCGATCACGTTGGTTGGTCAACCGCCATATCCTGTAGAAAAGAGCGACACATTTAAGAAGCTGCGACTCACGGCCGTAAAAAAAATCGCCGCGGTGCGTGGCGAGCAAGCAAACGCATTTACTGTGCCGTCGCGTTTCTGACATCCGTTGGCAGCGCAACTCGGGATCAGCATCGAGAAAGTATCGTTGAACCCCGCTGGGGTTTGCGTTGTTGCCCGACCGCGTCGCGGTCGAGCAAGGATCGCCGAACTCGCCCACCTACCTCGTGGAACGTGCGATTTATAAGTGATGAAAGTCTGGCTCCCCTCGCTTCCGCCGGGGCCGGCGCCACCGTGAAAGGAAGTGAAGCAATTTTTCGTAGCGAAACTCGCAGAGAGTTTCGGTTTTAGTCGCGCGGCAGAAAGTCTCTGCGACTTTCGCTACATTGAATTCGCGTTTTCCTCATAGGGAAAAATGCTTCACAACATTGGCCAAAGCGGCCAATACGAAGGTCGATTGCCCACTTATCGACTACCAAACCGCCCCAAAGACAACTACCGAACGCAGAGATCAGCTGAATTTGGGGCCATTCTCTTGGACTTCGCGGTACAGACGGCGGAGGGTCGGCGAGATCCGTTTATTCGGCCAAGGCTGTTCGTGAACCGTATACTGAAAATCACGGTTTGCCGCACTCGCGACCTGATCTAATCGCTGGACCACCTGCTGGGTCCGGATTTTGTCCAATGGCTTAGTTAAAAATACGGTGCCGCCAGCGCTTTGCACAAAGGATCGAATGTCGTCGTCCTGTAAACTGCTGATGACAATCACAGGAATGGATCGGAGCCGTTTGGACCGGTGATGTCGGAGCGAACAAAGCAGATCAAGGCCGCTGGCGACAGGCATCTCGATATCGGTGACGATCAACTGAGGCTGTAACGCTTTGACCGCTTCCCAGGCGTCTTCGCCATTAGCCGTCGTCGTACAATTGTAGCCACATTCCGCGATCCAGCTGCGCAGCAGTTCACGGGACGCGCGCAAGTCATCCGCGATCACGCAATGAGGAGAAATAGGATCCGCGACGTTGCTCATAAATGTTTACCGATGTATTAATTCGCCCTGGCTGGCGTCTTCTTTTACCCAATCTATAGAAGCAATTGGCGGGCCAACCATTGTCCGCGACCGCCCTGATCCCGCCGCCCGGGTGCCCCCCCAAGAACATGGGCGCCAGCTACGGAAGATCCCTAAAAATCGTTACCTACGTTGCGATTTACTCGCCGCGAGCCACCCCAATTCGCCCATCGTTCTACTGAATTATTCATGTGAGAACAGCTAAGCATACGGGTGTGATCGTTCGTATAGCAACCGGTTGGCTGATTACAGTTCGCCATTTGCAAAAACCAACGGCATCGGTGTCGCCGACGCCTCTACCAGAGTGGCCCGTAGACAAGCAGCTGGGCGATTACTTGCCGGGCGGAGGCAGAACCGGGGGCTTGGCGACTTGCGATTCTCGCAGCTTCAACGAACGCGAGATCAACCAACACGACAATGCCCACACCAATCCGGCAACCCAACCCGCCAGCACGTCGGTTGGGTAATGCACCCCCATATAGACGCGGCTTAACCCAACAAAAACGGTCACAGCGATCGCCACGGCGATGACATAGAACCGTACCCAAAAATGACGCAGCACCGGCACCACCAACACAGCAAGCGTCAGATAGACGACCGCTGCCATCATCGAATGCCCGCTTGGAAAACTGCTGGTGTAAACCAACGACAAATGAGGCACCAAGTCGGGCCGAGGCCGAGCAAAGAAATGCTTCATTAGTAAACTCGCGGCGATACCCCCGAGCGTCGAGACCAAAAGAAATCCCATCGTGCGATAGAGTCGGTTGATCGCCAAAAAACCAGCGGTGGATAAAATCGCCAGCAACAGAACCGTCATCCCGCCGAGGGCAGTCACATCGCGTCCCGCCTCAGCCATCCAGGAAGGGCCGATGGGTCGCGACAGATCATCCGCCGCACGCAAACTGCGGACGGCCCAGCGATCAAACGCATTGGTTCCCCCCTCAAGCACCTCGTCGGCGAGTTCGATGAATCCCCAAGTGCCCGCTGCGACCAACAAAAACCCCAACAACAGCATCGGCTCGCGTCCCCAGAAGAACCGAATGAGACGAAAAACCGGCCGGTGCACTTTCTGGATTTTAATTTGCATCATGTCGCGGCCTAACAGCATCACGCATGCCAAAAGCCCCGTCGCCGCGGTCCGGAAGCCAAAAAATAGCCGCCCGCGTCACCTAGGAACCCCCTTAACACCCCCGCCTTGGAGAATTTTGATAAACCGGTCGAGTGAGAAGGGGGAGCGACGAAATTGCCAGTCCACTGCCAACGCGTTGACCCACCGGATCTGTGACAGAGGGTTCTCGAAAAAAAGCAAGAAAATGCTTGTTCCCCGCAGCTTGTTCCCCGCAAGGGAAAACCAAAAAAAATCCCGTGTTTTGCAGTGCAAAACACGGGATTTTAATTGATCGGGGCGACATGATTCGAACATGCGACCTCCTGGTCCCAAACCAGGCGCTCTGCCAGGCTGAGCTACGCCCCGGTGCGGTAAAAAGAGCGACAAATCCACTCTTTCTGCAGCCGGTTACCTTGGACAAGAAACGAGACATCCCCCGTCACTTGAAGGTTCGAAGGTTGTCGTGTTTTTATCGGTTTTCTGCAACCCCACTTCATACCAATTTTTCATAGATTTTTTGAATTCGTACTCTGACGACGCCTCGACGATTCCCACAAGCTCTCGGCGGGGATCCAGCTGACGGCATGACGGAACGCCGCAGCGTAGACCGCGCCCCCGCTGTGCACCACGGTGATGGATTGCGCTTCGCGGTGATGGATTGGGCTTCGTGGTCATGGATTGGGCATCGTGGTGATGGCTTGGGCTTCGCGGTTCTCGATCGAGCGGACCGGCGGCATCGCTCTTCAACTCGCACGAACGGATTGAGTAACCAGTGGATGCCTCCGATTTTGCTTGACCGGCGAGTTGGCATGCGAGATCATGACCGCTACCTCATCAGTCTCCTCAAACAGAAGAAGTCGCATGAAAAGTATCTCGTTGACAGCGACCTCGCCGCAATCGCCTGCTCCATCGACCTGCAATCGCTTGCCCCGTACCGTGACACGATGGATCATGTTGCTGATTCCATTGGGGTTGTTGGCAATGCAATCCGCACGGGCTGAGCAAGATCCATTCGGCATCCCACAGAAGATTGCTAAACCGCCGGAGTCACAGACCTCGAAGACGACGGGTCCTGATGCGGGTCCCGATGCGATCGAGCAGCGACTTCGCAGTAAATTGTCAGAACAGACCTCGATTGACGTCAACGAAGTGCCTCTCAAAGAGTTTCTGAAATTACTTTCTGAAAAAACCAATGCGCCGATCGTGCTGGACACTCGAGCGATCGAAGAGATCGGCTTGTCGGCCCAACATCCCATTCGTATTTCACTTCAAAACGTCAGCTTGCGAACGATCCTGAAACTTTCCCTGAGACAACTGGACCTAGCGTATGTAGTCAAAGATGAAGTCATTCAAATCACAACGCCGGAGCGAGCCGAAAACCAACTGGCGACGAAAGTCTATACATTAGCGGATCCGCTAAAAGGCAAAGCCGCCAAAGTCATCCGGGTCGTGACCACTACCGTAACTCCAGACACCTGGGATGTGATTGGCGGACCGAGCAGCATTACCGCCATTGACAGTGTGTTGGTCGTGTCGACGACGGAGGAAACTCACGAACAGATCGACCAATTGCTCGGAAAGATCGAGACCGCGTTACAAACGCGAAATCCACAATAGAAACGGCACCCGTGCCGTTCGCCACCGCAACGAACCGTGACGCAACGAACCGGGAACACACCCGTTGCACCGAGCAAAGCGAGTCGTCATCCGCTCCGATTAATTCGGTTGCTTGACTGTCGCCTTCGGAATGCGTTACACTTGCTTGACTTCGAGGATCCGCCGAACCTATTCCTTCGCGATACGACTTAGGGTGCATCGATGCGAAAGCGGATGATGATAACTTTTCTTGGCTTGATGATCGGCTCGACTAGCGTAGCCGCTTTGGCCGACGCCCCTTCGTCGACGGTCCTGTGGGACAAACCGTTTTCATCTCAACCTCAATCACTCGCGAACAACACGCTGGTGTTATTGCTGATCACCAACGATGACCCGTTCGATGTTGTCCCCGGCGGCTGGGCCGGCGAGCTGATGGAAGAACCGATTGCGGAAGTCTCGCAACAACGCATCGGACTGCGAGACCGATTAGCGACTCAGTTTTTGCCTACGGGCATTCCCTCGTCATTGACCGCCGGTGAACCTCGCAATCTTCCGCCGCGAGCCGTTGTCGCGATTTGCAATTCGGATTATCGATTGCTTTCGCTCTGCGTCGGCATTCCCGAAACCAACGAACTATCCGCGTTAATTGAAGATGCCGAAGAAGTCCAGACGTTGATGGGCATCCCCAACGATGATCCCAGCGAATTGATCCGCGAATTGGCTGAGCGCAGTGCCGAGCGAGTGGGACGGCGCTGGCAGCAATGGATCGCGCAAGCGGTGACCGATATCGAAAACAATCAAGCCGACGAGGCCGTGGCCGATCGTATTGACCGCTTGGGACAACGATTCGAACAAGCGTACTTGGCCGAGGCACGGCTGCGTTTTGGTTTGTCGGATCCCGAGGATTACACGCGTCTCGGGCTGCTAGAACAGCACGTTTCCACACGGCAACCATGGTGCGATTCCATGATTCCGTTGATTGCCAATACCGATTTACGGCAACACTATCGCAAACTGATCCAGCCGATCTGGGGACATCCACCGGTCGATGCCGCTGCGGACGCCAGTGAACTGATCGATTGGGCAGCAACCCACATTGACCAGGCTGCGACAGAGAAACAGGGCACTTTCGTGTTGTCGCTGCAATCGCCCATCGCCAATGCGATGACGCAGAAACGCGGTCAGGATCAAGCCAACGACGCGGGCAAGCAAAACCGGGTTACAAAAGCATGGGACCGGGTCGCGTCATCTGTTCAGCTGCATCCTAATCGCGAAGTCAACTTGCAAGAACTTGCACTGCTAAGCCGAGCCCAACAATGGCCTGCGATCGATATCCAACGCCCTAGCATGGCTCGCTATATCTTCGTGGACGCAGCCAAACCGACGCCTCTTGTGGTTCACGTCACCGATCCACCAGGTCGGTTTGCTGCCGTGCTGCAACGATCAAAACCAAGTACCAAGTCCAAACTCCAACCGGATGCAGAATGATGAAAAGCTTGTATCGAAACGGGATCACGATGCTGTCGAGCATCCTTATGATGGCCACGGTGGGCTTGCTCAATTCTCAGGCCGTCCATCCCGACTCGGTCACGGAAGGCCGTGTTCTGTTCGAACAAGATTGGGCGTCACGGAACCCGATCACGGGCAACGATGGGCTTGGGCCACTTTTTAACAGCACCTCCTGTGTGCGATGCCATTTCCAATCCGGCGTGGGAGGTTCAGGCGACGCGTCGGTCAACGCCTTGACGCTCGGAATCGAGCGGATTCAATCCAAAACAGCGTTTCTAAATACCGTCGAACTGTCAATCGCAGTGCAATCCTTTCACCCAGGCTTCATTCAAAGCGATGGCACAATCAACAATACTCTGCCCCTTCAGCACCAGGGCGGTTCGGACGCCTACGCGCTTAAGCGCAAAGCAATGTTGTCGCAAATCCCAGTTGAATTTAGCCAGGCGGGCGGCCCTGTGAATGCCACAGAGGTTCGATATGTCTCGGCGACTCCAATTTCGCTGAATATGAAATCCGGTAGCAAGGAAGTATCGATCGACGCCCGGATATTTCAGCGAAATACGACGGCGCTATTTGGAGCCGGCTTGATCGATCAGGTTAGCAATCGCGACTTAGCCATTCAGGCGAAATTGCAAGAGCGACACCCCGAAATAAGTGGTCGCCCCTCAGCGCTCAGAGACGGTCGGTTTGGAAAGTTTGGTTGGCGGGCGAATGTTGCTTCGTTAGCCGAATTCATTGACATGGCTTGCGCCAACGAAGTCGGATTGAACACGCGACGTCAATCGCAGCCAAGCGACCCGATGGCCCCCGGCTACCGCAATCCTGGAATCGATGTTTCCGACCGACAGATTGTCGCGATGCGTGACTTCATTGCAGCCCTTCCGGCCCCAACACGCATGCCACCGAAAAATTCGCGGCATGCCCAACAAATTCGGCAGGGTGAGCAGGTTTTTGCTTCGGTCGGGTGCATCAACTGTCATCTTCAAGATCTGGGGCCTGCAAAAGGAATCTATAGCGACTTGCTTTTGCACGACATGGGATACGAATCGATGGACCTAAGCCATGCAGAGCCCGCCATTGCTCGTGTCATTCCGTTGTCTCGATATGAATTAGCCAACACCAGACCGACCCGAGAGCCGCTGCCGAATGGCTATTATGGGGCGTCCAGCCTCATTGCTAACTCGTTGCAAACCCAAAATGAGTTTTTGTTCATGGCACCTTACCAGCCAACGGAACCGACAAGAATTGTGGATGTATCATCCCAAGAACGCTACATTGAATTGGAATCCGATGGTGAAGAAACGTCGTCGGGTGAGAGCGAAACAAGGAACGTGCTCGTCAAAGAAACCAAATACATGCGTCAGATCTTTGAACCGACCAATTTCAACCAAGAATGGAGAACGCCGCCGCTGTGGGGTGTGCGCGACTCGGCACCCTACATGCATGACGGTCGAGCCGAAACGCTGCTAGAAGCGATCGCAGTGCACGAAGGGGAAGCCGCCCCAACACGAGATCGCTTCCTGAAACTACCGCTACCTGATCGCCGAGCCGTCCTGGCGTTCTTGGAAACCCTTGCCGCCCCTAGCAACGTGCCGCAGCAGGCGATGTAAGATGGAGGCTTCACGATAAGCCAACCCACGGTATTGCGATGCGATCGTCCAAGACTGCTTAGATTGCCATACTGGGAATGTCGGCGACTTATTAGGTGCGTTTACCTATCGATTTACCGCGACCCCCGATGCTCAATAATGTCAAAGGCACTGGTGAACGCCTCCCAAAAGTGCTCGTTGCCAGCCAGCGGGCCCCGTTTTGGCGATTACCGAGAAGCGTCGTTTTTTGCGATCCAAATCGGGAATTGCTGCGTAGCTACTCGTGCAGTGGAATTTCCGTTTGTTTTTGAGCCATTTTGAGTCTTTGATGATCGATCGCGTCTTCTTATTCACCCTCTCGACCCTCGGATTGGTTGCGGGACTTTCGCTGCCAGCCCCCTCCGTGCCTGGGGCGTTCGCCCAGGACACCTCGCCTGCGGCAACCACCCCAGACGATGTGCCAGCCCAAGATGCGAAAGCCGAGCCTCCGCATTTGCATGACGGTGCGCATTCGCATGACGGTGAGGAGCATTCGCATTCTCACGACGACAACGCGTCGTCACCGAAAGGTCCGACGCGAGAACCCTCGAATTTGCTTGGCAAAGGGCCCGATGGAAAGCCGTTCGAATTGAACGAAGAAGGCGAACAAGCGAAGGCAAAATACGTCCAATTGAAAGAACAGCTCGTGGACGTGTTGATCGATATGCGAACCGTTCACACGCTGTACATGAACGGCGAAGATCAAACTCCCGAGGCACTCCAGCGGTACCGCGAACTTCGTGCACAGAGCTACGGACTGTTTGATCAAGTCTTCGACGCCGCGTACGAGTATTTGTTGTTGGCGCCCGATCAAGAAGCCGCCCAGTACCTGCTGACCATGCTGGAACACCGCTTCAAACATTCCAATTACTCGTTGTCGACGATGCGAGCGAGCGCCCTATTGATCGACTTGGGTTTCAACCAAGTGTTCCTTTTTCAGACCGCCGCGCGATCTTCGGTGTGTGTAGGCGAATTCGAAACGGCCGAGAAAATCTACGAGTATCTCAAACCCGAGGACTTTGGCGATCTGGATAAGCGTTTCAGTTACCAAATGGAGTCGCTGAAAGAACAATGGGAGGAAGAACAGAAACGCCGAGAACAGGACGCCGAGAAAGAACTCCCTCGCGTGAAGCTAAAAACAACGCATGGCGACATCGTCATTGAACTGTTTTTGGACCAAGCCCCAACGACGGTGGCCCACTTTATCAAATTGGTCGAACAGGGTTACTACGACGGGCTCGATTTCTATCAAGTGATCGACGACCTGCTGGCGTTGACGGGTGATGAATCGGGCACAGGATCAGGCAATAGCGGGCAATTTATTGTCGACGAACATCATCGCGAAGGCGCACGCAATGCATTCCGCGGATCGTTAGCGATGGCCAAGCTGCCCAAGGGAGACACGGGCGAATTTGTCGCCGATAGCGGTAGCAGCCAATTTGCCATCTTCTTTACGCCTGTTCCCACCGTCAGCAAAGAACAAACGGTTTTTGGACGCGTGATCGAAGGCATGGACTTGTTCACCGAACTGCGGCGAGTCGATCCTCATAAAGAAAAGAAGAAAGGCCAAGTCGTCTACCCGCCCGATCGCATCATCGAAGCCGAGGTGATCCGTCGCCCCGATGAGTTGCCCGAACCCGAGTATCGCAAGTAAACCCCCGAATATCGCCAGTAAGAAACTGGGTATCGCCAGTAATAGCGCGGTGTCGCTACCCGAGCGAAGCGATTACAGCTTCGGCTCGGCCAGCCGGTCAATCTGGATCAACACCACGACTTGCTCTTGGACGTTGTTGGCGGAAACCCCCGACATCATCTCTTTGCCCAGACCAAACGCTGGCTGGCTTGCTGCGATCACAAACAAATCGTCCTTGCCGCCTTCGAGGTCGATGTCCAGCCACGGAAGCGACCATGCGTCACGGCGACTGTCGATCCGCATCGCCGAATCGCTGCTGATCCACTTTTGCCGCATTGCCCCGTGCTGAATCTCAGGACGACATTGCAGGTGAATTTGCGAAGCGGTTTTGGATTGCGTGGGCGTGATGGCCAACACATACTGCGGGTCCTGCAGGGTTCGACCGATGGTTTGTCCTCGATTGCGAAGCAGAGTCGTGTGAGTGCCACTGCGAGGTTGGCGAAGTGGCAATTCGTAACGCTTCGCCAACCGCATCGGAATCTGTCGCGAACCGGCGGAAACTTCGCTGGCCACGTCGGCTTCGCCTAAGAAAACGTCGACCACATCGCGAGGCCCGGCCATCTCGGCAAGCCGTTGGCGAAATTGATCGGGACGGATGACCTTGCCGACGCGGATCCCGTTCTCGGCAAGCTCGGTGCGATGGGCCGGTTCGATGATCATTTCATCGACCCACTGCCACATCGATGCAACCCGATCCTGATTGGCCGCTTCGGGTTGAATTGGATGAAAACCGACCGACAACAATATCGCCTGAGAACTCGGTTTGACCGGAGCTAATGGATTGCTGTGGGTAGAATTGAGCACAGCGTCCGCCGTCGAACGATCAATCCACGATGCGCAGCCAGCAACCGACGACGCTAGCGAGCCAGCGGCAATCAGTGAGCAGAACTGTCGGCGGTTCATGGTGTTCAAGCGGATTGCTTTTTGTACGGCGCCAAATTGGTATAGCGCCAAATTTTGTAGAGCGTCTAAATCTCGTACAGCGCAGAAATCAAGACTTTGGACAACAATGGACTCGGGCGGTTGGCCGGAAACTACAAAGTCGAAGTCGCAACCGTCAAGAGAAATGCTTTGCTTGCTTCCCAATCCGCTGACAAGCCCGTAAAACGATAGAACAGCCTCGTATTTTGCAGCCATACCCCCAAAATAGCAGTAGGAACGGATGAAATTCACTGACAACCTGCCTCTGATGAGCGGTTTGCCACGAGCCGACTTACCGACCGAGGAATCACTGATATTGGCGAGCGGTTCGCCCCGCCGGTCGCAACTGTTAACGGCGGCGGGATATGAGTTCACGGTCCAACCGGCCAGCGACGAAGCCGAGTGTGGGATGTGCAGCCGCGAGACGGCTCCTGAATTGGTGGCACGCTATGCGTATCGCAAGGCGGCCGATGTGGCGGCAAAGAACGAGGAAGGATTGATTTTGGCCGCCGACACGGTCGCGTCGTGCTATGGCCAGATTCTTGGCAAACCGCACAATATCGAGCACGCCGAAGCGATGCTGCGTCAACTTAGTGGCCGCCGACACGATGTCTTCTCTGGATTCTGTGTCTGGTCCGTCAGCCAAAATCGCTGTGTCGTCGAAGTTGTCCGCACCGAATTACAAATGCAACCGCTCAGCGAGCCAATGCTCGCCGATTACCTCGATTCGATGTTATGGGAAGGCAAAGCAGGTGCGTTCGGTTTCCAGGACGGAAACGATTGGTTGGAGGTGCTCGAGGGTGGCAGCGAAACCAATGTCGTCGGGTTGCCAATGGAACGACTGGCCGAGGTATTTCGCGACTTTGATTTGCTAGCGACTGAGATTTCAACTGAGAAAGATGGACCTTCTTTCTCGAAGTAGCCATTCTTTCTAAGGTTCAGGGGCGGTTTGTTCCCGATAAAGGGATTAGTACGGTTCCGATGATGCAAGCTGCGACGTCGGACGACTTTGGCGATGCACCTGGATTTTTGCTTCCAATGAGTCGCGTTGCCCCATTCCCGTGTTTCCATTTCCCGCTTTCAAATAGCCTGGATGTCATGGTGCGTTACTCCATTTTGCTCGCCAATATCGTCGTTCTCTCGTTGTTCGCCTCTGCAAAGGTCCATGCAGAGAACTGGGCTGACAAGATGTTTGCCGAGACCAGTCATGATTTTCGCACCGTCGGTCGCGGAACAAAATGTGACTTCCATTTCGAGCTGACCAACAAATACGAAGAAGACGTGCATATCGCTGCCGTCCGGTCGAGCTGTGGGTGCACCAGCCCGTCGATCACAAAAGAGACGTTAAAAACGCATGAAACCGGCGCCGTGGTCGCGACGTTCAACACAAGTTCGTTTATTGGCCAGAAATCCGCCACGATCACCGTCGTCTTCGACAAACCCTTTTATGCGGAAACCCAACTCAAAGTTAGCGGATTCATTCGCACCGACATCACCTTTGATCCGCCGGAAGTTGCCTTTGGCGAATTTGCCTCGGGTGACTCACCTGAACGTGAGATCGTGATCACTCATACGGGCAACTCCAACTGGCGAATCAACGATGTGCGAAGCCACTGCGAAAGCTTGCAGGTCCGATTAAGTGCTCCTGAATTGACTCCAGGACACGTTCGTTACCGCATGCAAGTCACGATGAAAGACTCGATGGAAGAGGGCGAGATCCACGAACGATTGACGCTGATCAGCAACGACCGTGCGTTTCCCACCACGGAAATGGACATCTCGGGCCGAGTTCGCTCGGCGATCAGCGTGTCGCCCGCCGCAGTCAACCTGGGAAGCAAACCGGCCGACGCGGTCATCGAAAAACGCTTGATCGTCAAGGGCGATGAGCCGTTTGAGATCAAAGACATCGTTTGCAGCGATCAACGTTTCGAGTTCGAAATTCCAGTTGGCCGCAAGAAAGTGCAATTCGTCAAAGTCCGTTTCGAAGGCAACGGCACCTCCGGCGATATTGCACAAAAGATTCGCATCGTGACCGATCTGCCCGGTGACAAGTCGGCATCGTGCATCGTTACCGGAACGCTGTCCGAAAGCAAGTAAGAGACGATCCGAGTAGGAAATCGCGTTCGCAGGGCGCTGCGACCCGTTTGATTCTTAATCATAATCCTACTCACCTGCGGTCATCGTTTGCCCAGCCGCAGACGAGAATAAGATTAGCAATATGATTAAGATGATGCGCGGGCCGCTGAGATCGACGCAGCGGCAACGCTACGTCTTAGGGACTCATACTTTCAACTGCGACCAATTCCACCGTGGGTCCATCGCTGGCTTCGACAATCCGTCCTAATGCGATAACCTGATCGGCCTCGGGCAGCGACGATCCGGAAACCGGTACCTCGCGGACGTCCCCTGATGAACTGGAAATGCGAAGCACCGATCCCGCTGCATCCGTCGCGGGCGCCCCGATGATCAAGACGCCATCGGTGGGACGCTTTCCATAATCGAGCCACAAATCTGCGGCATCGCCGAGATCTTTGACCAGCGGTGACCGGGAAAGCGCGTTCAACAGTTTCTGAACCGCCGCGTTATCTCCCGCGTTCGACTCAATCGCGACCGCCGAAACCGAGGCATAGGCTTTCGCTAACAAGCGTCGACGATCTCCTTCGGCACCTTCAAACTTCATCAAACTCGCCAATAACTTGTTCGCTTTCTCGACCGCAGCCTCCACCGCGGGCGAAACAGCTGGTTGCTCTGGATCATTGTTTACGTCGCTTTCAGCTGCCGGTGCGGTTTCGGCGACAGCCTCGGCCGCCGCACTGGGCTCGGGCTCAGACGCCTCTTCGACGGCGGGTTCCATCACTTCGGCGACGGGTGCTTCATCTGCAATCGCCGACGTGTCTTCCGCTGGATCGTCGGTCACAATCGATTCGATCTTCCCGGCAACCTCTTCGCTGGCAACGTCTTCGCTGGCAATATCGCTCGGCTCGACCGCGGGCATTTCCATCGGTACCTTGTCCGCGACAACGTCTTGCGAAAGCGTGTCGTCACCGGCGGCGTCGGGATATTCAACTTCGCCTGTAGCGAGCTCGTTTTCGACTTCCTCGCTGTCGGGATTAAGCGAGGATCCAAGCGACGGCATATCGAACCCGCCTGGCGTATCGTCCACCGAATCGGCTGGATTCGTGTCGGCACCCAAGTTTGCCAGTTCTTGTTGGGCGCGTTCAAAGTCATCCGACGGCTCAGCTGCGGGCACCATCATTTCGGATCCCGTCAATGGCGCGTCCTCGGCGACGGGGTCGACGGGATCGTTCATCACCATCGGGGGTGCCGCACTCAATCGCGACGACGATCCGTTGTTAAACGATCCGTCAAACGGCCAAAATCCTAGATCCGGAGCCTTTCCTAGCCAGAGCAGAATTCCGCCCGCCAAAGGAAGCGCGACCAGCGGGCCCATCGCCACACCAATCAACGTTTTGATCGGGGAAGATTTTTTGCGTTTGTAGGTATTCACTGGTACCGATTTGACTTTCATCGGCATCAGTGGTCCGGCGGAGTCGGCGGATTCGTCTTCGGAATCATTGCTGGAAAGGAATTCCAGCATCTCGTCGTCTTGGCCGCCCTCGTTGAAATTGTCTTCGGGTCGCTGCGGGTCGCCATCGAGCGATCCATCCAAGTCGAATCCGGCATCGCCGTCCGCCTCGATGGTCAATTCCGAGTTGTCGTCCCAAGTCTCGTTCAATTGATCCGCGTCAGCATCAGGCGCGAACGACGATGTAAACGAATTCGCTCCACTGGCTGCCGAGGCGATCGGCGCCGCAGCCAACTGAGCCGCCGCTCCGTCACCGGCATCCAGAAATAGCGGCTGTCCATCCGCCGAAATCAGCTCCACCATCGGAGGCAATTTTTCGATGATTTCGCTAGCTGGGTAAATTTCGCCACACCACGGACACTGCGCGGTCGCATCGGCTGGAACCGCAGCAGTAGGTAATCCAATCGTTTCACCACAGCGTGGACAATTGCACGTCAACATTCAGTAACCCCAATTCAATTAAAAAGACCGCCTGATTGTAACCCGCGACGATGCGAAAAGCAGGGCCCAAACAGCGTTGGATCGACCATTAATCAACCATCCAGACCATATAGCGGCCGTAGTTTTCCGTTTAGATAGCGGATCAAGGCGTCGGCCGAGAGCGATTTGCCGGTCGCTCGCAATATCAACGAATCGCCGGACTCACATTGACCTCGCTCGTGAATCCGGCTGCGTAGCCAATCCAACAACGGCGAAAACTCGCCACCGGCAAACATCGATTCCAAATCTCCCAATTCCGCTGCGGCGGCATCATACAACTGGGCACTGGCTAGATTCCCCAAGGTGTAGGTCGGGAAATAGCCGATCAAACCGGCACTCCAGTGGACATCCTGAAGCACTCCATTTGCAGCAGAGGGTGCACAGACCCCCAGATCGCTTTGGTATCGAGCATCCCATGCTGCCGGCAAATCGTCCACGGCCAACGTTCCTCCGATCAACAGTTGCTCGAGATCGAAGCGAATGATGATGTGCAAGTTATAAGTCGCCTCGTCCGCTTCGACCCGGATCAACGAGGGTTGGATTTGATTGATCGCAAAATGAAAATCGTCCAGCGAGACGTCGTCGAGCGTCGGGGCAAATGTTTTTTGGGTTCGAGCAAACAACCACTGCCAAAACGGTCGACTGCGTCCGACCTGATTCTCCCACAATCGTGATTGAGATTCATGAATTCCTAACGAACAATACGATCCCGGTGGCAAGCCAAACCAATCCGATCGCATCCCTTGCTCGTACATCCCGTGGCCTGCCTCGTGCATCGTGCCAAGCAACCCCGCCGGCAACCAATTCAAATCGTAGCGAGTCAGAATGCGACAATCCCGCGGCCCCAGCGTGGTGCAAAACGGATGCGACGTTTCATCAAGTCGGCCCGCTTGAAAATCAAAGCCAACACTCTCGGCAACAAAGCGGCTGAGGTCGCGTTGTCCGGCAATGGCAAAATCACGTTCCAGCAAACTTCGCTTGGGTTGACGCGGTGCTTCACGAATCGCATCAATCAGTTCGACGAGTGGCTTGCGAAGATCCTGAAATACTTGGTTCAGCGGCTCGACACGAGCATCGGGTTCGTATTCGTCGAGCAGAGCTTCATAGGGTGATCGATCCGTTCCCTCAGCGATTCGCTGACCGGCTTCGCGTTTCAGTTCGATGATTTCGGCAAGCGTATCGCGAAACATTCCAAAATCGTCCGCGCGACGCGCGGCGTCCCAGCGTTGTTGTCCCTTGACCGTCGCTCGCGAAGTCCGTTCGACCAGATCCTCAGGCAATCGGTGATCACGTTTCCAGTTCCGCAATAGCCCGCGGACGGTCGCGGCCACATCGCCGGCGGGATCTTCGTCACCCAGGTTTTCCGATAACGACTGCAGCGTTTCACCATATTTCGCATCGGTCCGGCGGCGATGCACCATCCCCCGCAACGTGCTGACCTGAGTCGCTC
The DNA here is from genome assembly GCF_000346295.1 of Rhodopirellula maiorica SM1. GTDB lineage: Bacteria > Planctomycetota > Planctomycetia > Pirellulales > Pirellulaceae > Novipirellula > Novipirellula maiorica. The sequence continues at coordinate 15,784 of NZ_ANOG01000706.1, forward strand.
GATAGTCGCCTCCGTCAATCGGCATCCCAGTCCGCTCGTCCCATTCCAACGTATCGGCAACCGTTTGTAATAGCATCGCGCCGCGAGCATGTTCGGCTACGAAGTCAAAATCATTTTGCGAGAATGTCATGGATGTTTTCCTGTTCTTAATACGACGGTGTCGCGAGGGTCACGCAGACTCTCGCAGGTGGGTCAATGCCATCGACACTGACACTAAACGGGTGGCGTTTGTCGCGGTGCGGCGCGAGGCCCGCCCGGTCGAAACCGAACTTTTACTCGCCTCAACCGGACGGCTTGCGTCGTGCCGCTAAAACTTCGCAAAACACCGGGGATAAATGATTCGGGGATAAATGATGCACAGCGTTCAGTGATGGGGATGACCGACTGGAAGCCTATCCCACATTCGTTTCCGTAATGGCTTCGGCCGAGGCTGTGTCGTCGAGTTCGTGATTGAGAATTTCAAGCAGGGTTTGCAAAAAGACCACGACCATCGGTCCCACCAAAATACCAATCGGACCAAACACTTTCACGCCGCCCAAAACACTCAGCAGGGCAAACAGCGGGTGCAACTGCGAACGACCATGCAACACATAGACTTTGATGACATTGTCGATCGATGAAATCACCAGCGCGCCATACAGTGCCAACACAATCGCGGCGGTCCAGCGTTGTTCGACCATACCAAGCCAAACCACACACGGCACCCAAACCGATGCAGCGCCCAAAAACGGTACCAATGACATCAACGTGGTGGCCAAAAACAACAACACCACCGATTCAAATCCGAGAACGTAGTAGCCCAGTCCGCCCAAGATGCCTTGCACGACCGCACTGAGTACACTTGCCAACACGACCGCGCGACTGGTTCGATCAAACTCCAACAACAACCGCCGCTCGTAGTTGTCGTCGAGCGGGCTCAGCCGCATCAGTGTACGAATCATCGCCGCGCCGTCGATCAAAAAGAAGTAGACCGCGATGATCAAGACCAACAACCCTACCAAAATTTTGCCCAGATAATTTCCGGTGGCACTGGTCAGACTGACAAACCGTGGCTGCAGCGACTCACGACCACGACTCAATAGACTTTTGAAATCCTCGGCACTTGGATTGGCGATCAATCGCACTTGGCTGCGTAGCGTGCCGCCAAGCAAGGTTTGCATCCACGCTCGAATTGCGGCCGAAGCGATCACGCTGCGGCGATGAAACTGCTCTTCCGCGTTCAGTGGATCCAGCGGCACAATGTCCTCAGCATCAAGTTCGGCATCGGCAACTTCGGTATCGGTAACTTCGGTATTAGCAGCCGGTTGGCGATCTGCCGCTGGGATATCCGTATCAGCAACATTCACAGCATCGTTATTCACGGGAACGATTCGGTTCTCAGCGTCGATGGCCTGAGGCAACGAATTTTTGAGTTCATCCAGCCGATCGATGGCAATTTCGGCCGCCGAATCCGCCGTGGGCGGACCTTCGACATTTTTCTGCAGATACAGGACCAGCGATTTTGCTTCGGCAATATTTTCTAAGATGATCTGACGATTTTCCGAAATCTGCATCATGCCCGACAACGACTTCAAAAACACGGCGACGGATGTCTCTTCGTCGATGCCACGCAAACCTTCCCCCGACAGCACCGAATCGTCCAGCGAATCGGTCAGCTCATCCAATCGGCGAAACTTTTCCGCGTGTGGCAGTGAAATCCCAAATTGGTCGCGGGCGCGATCAAGCGCCTCGGTCAAATCATTGAAATTGATGTGGCTGACCATTGCGGTAAACTGACTGGTCGCGACCGATAATACAACGATCATCGGCATCAACACCATCATCAGGATCATCAACGTGGTCGATGCAGCGGCCAATCGACGCTTTCCCTTGTTTGGACGTAGATCCAATCGTGCACGGGTCGAAAGATCACGACCAGTAGTGCGGCCAGGAACAATGGCACAAAGAACCCGGCCATCACCTTGTAGAACAACGCTCCGACCGCGAATATACCGAGCAACAACATCAGTACGGATAAAATCCGTGAAAGCGACGGCAATCGTTCCAGCATCGCTTTGGTCGACGCCAAGGTTCGCGGCGGCGAGCTGTCGTCGCCTGGAACGGTGGCCGATGTCGTCGGGTCCGAAGCAGCCACCGATGAGGATGGCTGAGGCGGTTTGGGATTATTTTTCGGTCGACGTTTCGTCATCGAACCTGCTCGGCATGTTGTTAAGGAAGTGTGAAAGCGGTGTAGAAGCTTGGTTTGGAATTGTAGCCCAATCGGATCGTGCCCGATTGTGAAGGATCACCGAGTTTATGGATAGACGGATCAAAAGTTCTCGAAAGAATCGCAGTGGCTCAGTCAAACGAATCCCCCGAAATGAGTGATGTCGCGTCACCGTCTGTGGCTTCGCATCACAGTGGCGGCAAACGATGGCTACGAATTGCAAAAATTCTGATCGCCATCGCTGTCATCGTCGGACTGTTTTTTGCCGTCCGCTCGGCCGTACGCCAATGGCAAAACGAGCGTGACCGTGTGGTCGCCCAGATCCGCGAAATCGACTTACAGATCGCCGCAGCGGATGATTCGATCACTACAACCAGACTGCATGAACAACGGGATGCATTGCGACGCAGCATTCCCACGCTGGACAACATCCGCTGGTCACGCATCAGTATTGCCGCATTGCTGTACGCCGCCGGAACGCTCGTTTCGGGAATGGTGCTACGCGGCTGGCTTTCCGTGTTGGGGCATCGACCGCCGGCGGCGATCGTTATTGCCGCTCAAACGCTCGGACACATCGGCAAGTACGTGCCTGGCAAGGCGATGGTCGTGGTGTTACGAGTCGGCGTGCTAAAACGATGTGCGGTTCCGGTGATGCCAGCGACGATATCTGTGTTTTTGGAAACGTTCATGATGATGGCTGTCGGCGCCGCTGTCGCAGGCATCGTGATCGTGACCCTGCCCGTGCCAACGTGGATGATGGTCGCCGCGGGAACCGGAGCGGTGTTGGCCAGCATCCCAACGATGCCCCCGGTGCTGCAAATTGTGACCACCCGGCTGATGAGGCGAAGCTCGGATCTTGGGCATCACGCCTGGTTGGCCTGTGTCAAAGGCTGGGTTTGGTCGACCGTAGGCTGGATTTTGATCGGCGGCTCGTTCGCGATGATCGTGACTGCAATTCCGACTGCGGCGCCGCCCGAATCGACGGCGCAATTATTGGCGATCGCTACCGCTTCGATTTCACTTGCAATGGTGATCGGATTTGCCTCGCTGTTACCAGGCGGGGCGGGCATTCGCGAGCTTGTTTTAACAACCCTGCTTGGCTTGGTGACCGGCCCGACGCATGCGCTGCTGGCAGCAATCATGGCCCGTATGATCTTTATCGCCGTGGAATGTTTAATGGCGTCCCTTGCATGGCTTTACGTCCAACAATGTCTTGAACCGGTTCGGCACGAAATTTGTACAGTAAATCAATAATTGTACTGTAAACCAATAAGCAGCCACGCAGGAGTGTGTCTGTCTATTGGCCGCATTGCCAAACTGCTGCGAGCAGCATACCTGACCCTACTATCGCAACCTGTTTCCCACGCTTGCGGCGTCCGCATTCGATCACGATTCACTGCCATGGAAGACCAGATAAACCAAATCATCGTCGTGCTGATCGCCGGTGCCCTTGGCGCCGTCGTCGGATTCGAGCGTGAATTCGCAGACAAGCCAGCCGGATTGCGAACGCACATGTTTGTCTGTGCCGCTTCGGCGATGCTGGTGCTGTTGGGCGACATTGTCCTGGAGCGGTTCAATCAAGGCAACGAGAGTAATATCAGCGCTGATCCGATTCGAATGATCCAAGCCATCGTGGTTGGAATCAGTTTCTTGGGGGCGGGGACCATCATTCATCACCGAGACCAGCGGGTCGAAGGGTTAACCACCGCAGCCTCGATCTTGCTGACTTCCGGAATTGGGATCGCCGTCGCCGTGGGACAACTTTACTTCGCCGCAGGAGTCACCCTATTGGCGGTGCTTGTCTTAATCATTGTCGGTTGGATTGAACGTTGCATCCAAAGACGACTTGGTCATCGAGACCAGACGCCGTCGGACCCTGACAAAACTCAATCGTAGGCGATGAACGCGATTGTTAGTCAGGTCCCAAATTCATTGTTGTCGCAGCCGTCCTATTGTTTTAGCGACTGAATGTATCTCGCGGCCGATCGCTGCACCGCCGCTTTGGCATCAGTCGCCACCGTTTTGTCGGCAAATGCGCCATAGATGCGATCAAATTCAAACGGCTCGATCGCTTCGACAATCCGCTGAACTTTTGAAATCGGCAAGGGAATTAGATTCGGGTAGGAATACATAAAACTGACCCAGCGACGATCTTGAACGACTTGCAAAATGTCGCCTGTCAACATCGCGCCTTTGCCGTCCGCTGCACTAGGGATGTGCAGAACCGTGCCACCATCAAAATGACCTCCGCAACGGATCAGCGTCAAACCGCCCGCCAACTGTTTCGTTTCTCCATCCCAGAACTGGATGGCTGGATCCGGTCGCATCACCCAATTTCGATCCGCAGCATGCAAGTAGATGGGACAACCAAGCACATGACTCCAGTGCACCATGGTGCTGTAGTAATGGGGATGGCTGATCGCGATCGCCGAGATTCCACCGATCCCTTGAATCAATTCGATCATCGCATCCTCGCACAACGGGATACAGTCCCACAAAACATTCCCGTTCGGATGGGTCACCAGAAACGCTCGTTGGTTGATGGCAAACGAAGGCTGCATGCCAATGGCAAACAACCCCGCCTCTTCCATCGATACCAAACTCTGGTGCGTTTGCTGCAATTCCGCCAGCGTCGTCCAACGCTGACCTTCCCAACCGACATATTGACGTTCGTCCTCACAAATCGGACAACGCTCTGGCGCCGAATCCGACTCGGAATACTGGGTTCCGCATGTAACGCATATAAAATGAGGCATCACGAACCTGATGATAGCGACAACAACAATCTGGGGCGGTCAGTGTAAATTCGCTGCACGCCCATTCCCAATAACCGCTGTATCACCGCGGGATCGTTGACGGTCCAGGCACCGACCTCGATTCCCGCTTCTCGAATCTTTTCCACTTTCGCTGGCGTGACGCCATCCTTGTGCAACACCAACGCATCGAATCGATGTTGTTTGGCGACATTGATGTCACTTTCGATATCGGTATCCTTGCCGCGATCCCAGAACACAGGAATCTCGGGCGCGAGACGCTTCGCCTTGGCCATATACTGAAGATTTCCATCATTGAAACCCACCCACGGCTCGGCGTTCATCGATTGGATCAGCGACACCGCATCGGCAACGCAGTCCATCTTGGGCTGGATCGAAACACGCGTTAGTCCTTGCGTTTTGACCATCGCCAATACGTCTTTTAGCAGCGGCATTTTGGCTGGCGGACATTCCGAAAGCGTCTTGCCACTGCGTTTTCGATAATCAGTCGCGACATCGATCTCGGCCAATTCAGCATAAGTCGATTCGCTGACGACACGATCCACATCGCCGACTCGCCCGGTCGTTTGATCGTGAATCACCACCAATTGGCCGTCACGTGACCGCAAAACGTCCAGTTCAATCCAATCGGCGCCAACATCGATACCGCTGCGAAACGCCGCCATTGTGTTTTCAGGGAACTGACTCGAATTTCCGCGGTGCGCCGTCACACCGTTGGACAAAAACGCCAATGGCGGTGGCCCCAAAACCGATTCACGCTTGCTCTGAAATAATTCGAGCCAAGCCAAGGTCACCGCTTCGGAAATCGTCGTCGCTGGTCGTATCTGTGTCGGCGTTTGCCCCCAGTAGAACCCAATCCAACCCGCGGCAATGGACCGGGACTGGTCGATGAAATCGCCCAATTCTTGGGCCCCACATTTCAGTGGAAATAATTCTTCGATCACCACCGGCTTTCCCACGGCGGCAAATCCCCGCAGCGTCGCGATCGCCTCGTCCAACCGTCCTTTTTCCGGGTACAGATGCACGGCAATGAAATCGAGCTGGTCTGCGATTTTTTCGGGCACAAACCCTGACGTCAATCCAGGACGATCCAGGCTCCATGGCACCAGACCGACGGTGATCAGATGCCGTTGATCGTGTTGCCGGATTTCCGAGACCAGTTTGGCGATCCAGGCCTTCGCTACCTCGGTGCGATCACGGTCTTGGCGATCCAGTGCAATAAACTGCACAAAATGTTTGTCGCCGAATCCAGGCCCCAACCAATCAGTGCGTGCCTTGTCGCCGCCGGGGACGACCGGTTCGTTCATCAAGTCGTAACAGAACACGACGGGACTGGTCGAACATTGCTTGGCGATCGCTTCCCAGAAAACCGCCTGTGCCGCCCAGCGTTCTTGTTCGCTCAATTGGTCGTACCACTGCGGTACATCCTGTTTGTGGTAACAACCGAGTCCCGTCAGATCGAGATACAGCCCCGTTTGTTCAGCTAACGCAACAAGACGAGTAAGCTGTTTGAGCGAGTGGGCGTTAGGCATGGTCGGGCTGTCCATAAACTTGCCAAACTGCAGATGGATGCGAACGACGTTCGCGCCCAGTCCTTTCATCTCGTCAAACGCGGACTGCACCTTGCTCCATTGGTCGTCCCAGAAATCTTCGATCAAACGCCCGTCGCCGTCGTGGTCATAATTAAATCCCCACGGCGTAAAGGTCTCGCCCGATTCGACCACGGAAAATCGCTTGCCGTCAGCGGTGACTTGAATCCAACTAAGCTCGCTGGCGCAGCACTTCGTTTCAGGAACAATCTGCCCTATCGCCAAACCGAACATTCCTGCGGCAAACATCGTGGCCAAGCTGAGGAAACGATAAACAGATGACATGACGGCCCTTTGCGAAGCAGGGGAAAGAGAGACCGGGACTGATCGAGAACGTCCATCCATCGAAGCGGACAAAACCCATTCGATGTCGTTTTTTTATTCTATACGTTGTGTTGATCGCGAGCGTGCTACATGGGAAAAACAGAACATCATGTCCACCAAGCGATCAACAGCAATCGAATCGGCTATAGTGTGGTCCAGCGATCGACGCCTCGCCTAAGCAGCTAGGCAGAAGTCTTTCCGTATATCAGCCGCTTTAGCGTTAGCGGCCTGCTGATTTAGTCGTACGACGGGCTTCCTAGTCCGTCGAATACACCCATGACAGACGAGTTAGCCCATCAGCCACCCCTTGCCACAGGAAACTTCATTAAATCAACAAGCCACCTAGATCCCATCACGTAATTCCCCTCGTCTGCTGACGACCAACTACCCACCTCGAGCTCCCACCTGCAATCTACCATGACGACACACAATCAATCGGCTTCCTTATGGTTACGCCATATTTCCCTTGCCTTAGCCGCCGCAACCCTATTCGTCCCGACGCTGCAGGCACAGAGCAACAATGCCGAACAAGCCCTGTTTGCCTACGTGGGCACGTTTAGCTCCCCGCTTCGCGACACCCTGCCCACGCAAGTCGATTTGCCGCCAGGCAATGGCCGCGGCATTCACATCTTTCGAATCAACCGTGACAGCGGAGCGATGACGCCTGCGGGGATTTATCGGATGGGGACCAGTCCTAGCAGTTTGGTTGTTAGCGCCGACGGTAGTCGACTGTATTCAGCCAACGAAACCGATCGTGTGGGAAACGACAAACAAGGCACCGTTAGCGCCTTTGCGGTCGATCACCCCAGCGGTCAATTAACACTGCTCAATACCGTTCCGTCAGGCGGCGCCGGCCCGACCTACGTCAGCATCGATCCGAGCGGGCAAAATGTGTTGGTCGCGAACTACTTTGGTGGCTCCGTCGCAGTGCTGCCGATCTTGAAGGATGGTCAACTTGGAAACGCCAGCGACATCCGAGTGGACGAGGGAAAGATTGGCCCAACCACCGCAACCCATGCACCCGAGGGCAGTTTTGCGATCAGCGGTCACGACCACACTCATGCGCACATGATCCAAACCGATGCCTCGGGACGCTTTGCATTACATGCGGACTTGGGACTCGACAAAATCTTTGTTTGGAAGTTTGATCCGGAAAAAGGAGTGCTGAGCCCCAACCATCCCGCTTCCATCTCGCTTCCGCCGGGTGATGGCCCACGCCACTTCCATTTCCATCCCAATGGCCGCTGGCTCTATTCGATCCAAGAAGAGGGGTCGACGATCGTCCTATTCGACTATGACCATCAAGCAGGCCGTTTAAGTGCCAGACAAACCGTCTCGACATTGCCCGCAGAATTCCGCGGCAGCAATTTTTGCTCGGAGATATTGGTTTCCGCCGATGGCAGATTTGTCTACGCAGGCAATCGATTGCATGACAGCATCGGGATCTTTTCGGTCGGTGACGATGGCGAACTGAGCTACGTTGGCGAAGAGTGGACGCGAGGTAACTACCCGCGGAGTTTCCAGTTCGATCCCAGTGGCAATTTTTTATACTGCTGTAACCAACGCGCCGACCACATCGCGGTCTTTCGAGTGAATCGCCAAAGCGGCAGTTTGACCTTTGCCAACCACTACGCTGCGGTTGGCAATCCTTCGTGCATCGTATTCCTGGACCTTGCTGAAGAGAGCAAGTGAGCCGGCGACATGCAAACCGCGGCGGTTTGCCAATCCGATGAGATTCGCAAACCGCCGAACATTTCGGCGGGCATTTCAACAGACAGGTCGTTCAAGGTTCCGCCCCCAGCAACGGCTTGTTGATTTACCCGGCCGCAACGCGTCAGCGGCCGGGTATAACGCACTACCCGGCGTCTGACGGCCCACGGCTCACCGTTGCGATTTGAGATTGGATTAAATCAACAAGCCATCAACGTACGCTGTTTTAGCGTGGCTTGTTGACCGTCCGGTTTTGCACGCGAGCGTAGGCGTCCTCGGCAGCCGGGCGAGCGTCATCCCAAGGCATCAGTGGGGCCCCACCCTCTTCCTCCCAACGCTGACGCGCAATTCGTTCGCGGTCCGCCCAATCCTCGTTGACATCTGGGTCAAACGATTCCCAGCCTGCTTGATACGCCGGAGCATAATCATCGTAGCTGTATTGGTCGTTGTAGTAGTCGCGATTTTGATGTTCGGTCCGCCAATAGGCCACCTCGACCGTGGGATCGATCTTTTCCGCGACTGCCTTGCCGGCCAAACCACCGGCAACACCGCCGATGACGGCTCCGGCGACCGTTCCCACCGGACCGGCAACCGCGCCAGCGGCGGCACCGGTGGCCGCGCCGCCAAGTGCCGCTCCGAGCCCCGTACCGACCGGATGTGCTCCCGCCTCGCCCGTGACTGGATCTTCGTTTCTGAGCTCTTCGCGTTCTTCTTCGGTTCTCGCATTCTCGACACGTCTATTCTTCTGAGCCATCGCCAATTTCCTAGTTTTAAGGTGATCGTGAAAACAGCCGCAACATGAAGCTCGAATCGGCTGGCGATTTTCAACCGCAAGATTTCAATAATGCATTTGCTGTGCCGGTCACTGCCGCGGCGTTTTGCCCTGCAAACTCAATGGGTCATTCCATTGAATTTGACAATGTCGCCGACAGGAAAATGCAACGAAACGCAACAAATCCTTGCTTGAAACGCCGCCAACATGGACGATAGAAACGCTGTTGGGCTCGCCACATTGGGCCGTGATTCTCAGACCCAAGTGACATTCGTCGGTTGTGGTGAGTGAGCAGTCCCATGGATAGCCCCCCCATTAACCGGTACAGTGTCGTTTTGCGTCCCGCCCCTCCCACGCTATTCCGCGCCGGCCCTCGGCAGGAAACCTTTCATTTGTGACCCGATTTCGAGAACTCCGTTGCCTGTCCACAGCGTCTCCTTCGTCATTCCCGTTTTAGACGAAAGCGAATCTCTAAGCACTCTGCACGCCGCCATCGCGGAGGTTTGCCAGTCGGAACAAATTCAACGCCAAATCATCTTTGTCGACGATGGTTCACGCGATGATTCGTGGCAGGTGATCGAATCGATCGCTGCGGCCGACCCATCGGTTTGCGCAATCAAACTCCGCCGCAATTTTGGCAAGGCCGCTGCTCTGTCAGCGGGCTTCGAAATAGCCAAGAACGAAATCGTGATCACGATGGACGCCGATTTGCAAGACGACCCCAAAGAGATTCCCCGCTTCCTCGAACAACTCGATCAGCAAAAGGATGTCGTCAGCGGTTGGAAACGAGTGCGGCACGACCCTTGGCACAAGGTGCTGCCAAGCCGAGTGTTCAATTGGTTGGTCAGCCGGATGACGGGAGTTCATTTGCACGATCACAATTGCGGTTTCAAAGCGTACCGCCGCGAAATCTTTGACGAAGTCAAATTGTACGGCGAGTTACATCGTTTTGTGCCGGTGTTGTCAGCAGCAAAAGGATGGCGGGTCGGCGAAATCGAAGTCGAACATCACGCCCGCAAGTTCGGTCGTTCGAAATACGGAGTGTCACGGTTGATCAAAGGCTTCCTCGACCTGATGACAATCTACTTCCTGACCGGTTACTCGCGACGCCCACTGCACTTGATCGGCACCGCGGGAATGCTGTTCTTTAGCTTCGGTGGATTGGGGATCGTCGGTTTGTCCGCATGGTGGGTGATCAGCCGAGCCAGCGCATCGATCAATGTCATTCATCTGCATGAAACGGCAATCTTTTATTACTGCATCGTCTCGGTGCTGCTGGGCGCCCAATTCCTGCTCGCAGGTCTACTAGCGGAATTGATCGTTTCGCTTTCGCGTGACACGCAAACGCCATTCAGCGTTGCCAAACGAATCGGTAGTCAAAACAAGCCAACTTAAAAATGTCCCGTTGCGATTACTGACTTTGATTGTTCGCAAAAACGACTACGCGAATCCACCTACCCACCATTCACTTCACAATCAACCTTGATGCACAAAGACACGCAAGAGCGTAAGAAACGACGCACCGCCTACCTGTTGCTGATTTTAGTTGGCCTGGGGATCTCGGCCGGACGGATCGCAACCGTGACCAGCCGCGAGGGTGACACCGCGTTTCTGAGTGCCAATGATCGCAGTCGCTGGTGTACGGTCGCCGCGTTAGTCGAAGATCGAACCTACGAAATTGATCGCCAAATCGCCATCAAAGGCGGCAAGAACCGCACCCCTTGGAACACAATCGACAAAGTGCGTCACCGAGGCGACGATGGCAAGTTGCATTACTACAGCAGCAAACCTCCGCTGTTTCCCACTCTGGTTGCGGGCGTCTACTTTCTCGTCAACAGCTTGCTTGGGCTTTCGATGACGGAGTATCCGATCTATGCGACACGAATTGTACTCGCCCTCGTGAACCTGCCACTGCTGGCGCTCTTTTACTTTTGTACGATCGGCTCGATCGACCGCGTCTGTGGAAACGCTTGGGCTCGGCAATCGCTCGCGCTATCGGTCGTCTTTGGCACGATGCTGCTGCCCTTTTCGATGACGCTGAATAATCACCTGGTTGCCGCCGCCTTCACCGCGCTAACGATGTGGATCTACTTGTTCGCTTGTGAAAAATTAGACGATTCCGTGACCGGCGATTCGACCGTGATGCCGGCGGGGCTGTACCTCTTTGCGGGAATATCTGCCGCGTTTACGGCGGCAAACGAGCTGCCGGCGCTGTCGATGATGGTGCTGTGGTTCGTGCTGTTTGTCTGGATCGACACCCGATCGTTGCTGCCGTTTGCGGCTGGATTGATTATTGTGGCCGCCGGATTTTTCGGAACCAACTATGCCGCCCATGGCAGTCTGCGGCCACCGTACGCTCATCGCGGCAACGGCGATTTGATTGCCGAAATCGACGCGTCACTCGATACCGTTCCCACCGATCTGATTCATCGCGAAATCGTCCAACGCAACCTAATCCAACCATCGCAACAAATCACCGTCAAACCATCCGATGAAAAAGGGCGATGGAGTGTCCGCAGCGACGATGACCAGCTCTTTTCGTTGACTCGAACCGCCACCGGCAATTGGGCTCTGCATTTCTGGGACGATTGGTACGAGTACCCCAATAGCTACTGGCAAGACGGTCGACGGAAGGGGGTCGATTTGGGTGAGCCTTCACGAATCGTCTATTTTCTCAATATGACGATCGGCCATCACGGAATTTTTTCGCTCACTCCCATTTTTTTGCTCCTCCCAATCGGACTGGTCAAAGGACTCTCGTTTGGCCCCCACGACTATCGCCGATTCACGCTCGCCGTCTTAATTGCTAGCGTTGTCTGCCTGCTTTTCTATCTTGCCCGCCCACTGATCGACCGCAACTATGGCGGCGTTAGCTGCTGTTTTCGCTGGGTGTTATGGTTCACGCCGCTGTGGCTGCAAATGCTAGCACCGATCTTAGATGAGTATTCTGAAAAGACGCAGAGGCGAGGCCTTTTTCACGCGATGCTAGCACTCAGCGTTTTTTCGATGTCGACTGCCCTGCAAAGTCCATGGCAATCGCCGTGGATCTACCAGTTCTGGTCGTTTTTGGGGTGGCTTGGCGGCTGAGCCTCGGACTAGTATCGCGACAGATTAACCTCGTGCTGAGCGGACTTTTCGAAGCCCCCAGCATCAGGGGACATGGATGCCCTTGGTTTGTGAATAGGCTGTTTGCGATTGGCTGGGTCTAACTCTGATCCGAAACCGAAAGTAACCCGTGCGATAGCACGATGGTTTTGGGCTGCGCTGATTGCGGTCGCGCTCGTGACGGTCGTTCCGATGCTGGCTCCCGACACGCTTGGGGAACAGGCTCGTCGTCATCTGCTAAAGAAGTTGCAAGATCACTACGTCGGCTATGACGTCTCGATTGGACGAGGCCGTTTCGAGAGCTCGGTGGGGATCATCTTCGAGAACATCGTGATTTCGAATCCTGCGGCCATTGCTGCTCCGCTTCGCGAAATCGTTCGCATCGAACAACTGGTGGTGGTCGCCAACGTTCATCCTGAAAAGTTGCTGGACAAAGAAATCCCGTTAACGACCAACCGGGTCGCCATCACTGGGTTCCATGCCAATATCACCTTGAGTGACGATGGCATGCCCTCGCTAATGGATCTAATGCCATTACCGAAGCTGGGTCCCGAAGCGCCTCGCATCGATATGCGACGTGGGACGATCCATTGGTACGGTCCATCGGCTAGCCAACGTCCGGTTAGCACCGAGATTGCCCAGCTAAGCCTCGTCAACACAGAACGCCTCGATGGCGGTATCGATCGCACGGTATCCGCCACCGGTTCAAGCGACTTGGCCGAAGCATTTCACATTCAATGGGACCACGTCAAAGAGACCAGCGACATCCGTGGCACGGTGCGTGGTGTCAAGATTGACCGCGAACTGTTCAACCGCTTGCCCGCCTCACTGCAGCGGCCATTGGTCGATGCGAGAGGACTGCAATGCGTGTGTGACCTTTCGTGTTCGGTATTTCACGCGCCCGGTCACGATTGGAAATACCGTGTACGAACCACGATCCACGAAGGTCAATTCACGCACGCAAAGCTGCCCAAACCGATCACCCAATTGCAAGGAGTGTTTGTCGCCGAACCGCAATCGATCCAGATCGAAGCTTCGCAGGCTTCGTTGGGTGAAGCGGTCGTTCGGATGCATGGCGCACTACGGGGCGAACGATGGCCGATGGACACCGATTTGCAAGTCGCCACGCATGGGCTGCTACTGGATGACCAATTCGCATCCGTGCTGCCCGAGACGTCGCGTCGCGGTTGGGACCTGCTACAACCACGCGGCCGCATCGACGTTAAAGCCGATGTGACTTGCCGCTCGGGAATCTGGGACGCGGATGCCGACGTGACTTGTAAAGGCGTCGACATTCGCTATCAAAAATTTCCCTACCCCGTACACCAATTGGTAGGCCGGATCGAAGTCCGCGACGGCATCGCATCGAGCGATTCGCTGAACGGACGCATCGACAGCCACCGCATGCAGTGTGCATTTCGGTTGCCGATCCGTCCGGGAATCACCAACGAGAAAACCTTTGTAGTGGCAGCCGATGGCCCCATTGCCATCGACAACACATTGATCAAATCGCTGTCTCATCGCGGCGCCCCGCAATCGGCTCTCGAGTCGTTCGTTCGCTCGCTGCGACCCCGTGGGTCCGTGCATTTGGCCAGCGCGATGTTTGGTACCGACGCGAGCGGACGAAACACACGCCAACTGGACCTGCGAATCATTGATGGCCATTTGCGTTACGAAAAGTTTGCCTACCCGTTGTACAATGTCGATGGCCGAATCGAAGTCAACGAAGATATCGTGCGAATCACTGACTTTCGCGGGTTGAGCGCCAATTCGGGTGTGGTTCGCTGCGAAGGTACCTACCGGATTCCCAAGCCCTCGCCCGACCCGAATCTGTTCCGCATCTCCGATTCGGGCAGCGGTATCGAAGTGCCGCCTCAGCTTGCCCTCGTGTTTCAAACAACCAACATCCCGATGGATGACGCATTGCGATCCTCGTTGCCCGAGTCAGCCCAACATACTTGGGACTCACTCGCTCCGGGCGGGGTGTTGGACGAAGCCGATGTCTGGGTGACGCAGCAAGAGCATGCCGGGCCTGTGCAAATCGATTTAACCGCTCGGCAAATCTACGCCAACCAAATCAACAATCGGACGCTCAGTCTGCGTCCTAGTTCGCTTCCCTATCGAATCGACATCAGCAGCGGCACGGTCCGCTACGATGGATCGAAGGTCTACATCGACTCGCTCAATGGACAACACGGCGCATCACGACTCGCGGCCGATGGCTACTGCGTCAAAACCGCAAATGGTCGCTGGGATTTGACGTTGAATTTCAAAGGGGGCAGCCGGTTAAATCCAGATTCCGAATTGATCGCAGCGCTGCCTCACGAAATGCGCGAAGCGATGCGACGATTGCAACTGCGAGGCCCAGTCTCGCTTCGTGGCCAAACCAAAACCACGCTGCCCGACGCCGATCACGTCGAACCGGTGATCCAGTGGGACATCGCCTTGCAACTCGAAGGGAACCGTATCGCGGATGTCGGTCCGGTCCACTCGCTGAGAGGCGAAATTTCGGTGGTCGGCAGCAGTGACCCGCAAGGCATTCGTGCCGCTGGCGATGTCCATATCGACTCGATGCATATCGATGATCTACAAATCACGTCGATCCAAGGTCCCTTTACCGTGGTCGACGACATCTTAAAATTAGGCGTTCGCAGCGACGCGGCCACGTCGAATTTGGCCGGTGCCAACCACACGCCGTCGCCATCGGCTGCCACACGATCGATTAGCGGCCGCGTGTTTGACGGCGTGATCGAACTGCAAGGCGACTTGGAACTTTCCTCAGGCAGCTTTGACGTCGACCTTGCCGTGCACGATGCTCAAGTGCCAACGATCCTCGCCGACTTTGGTCATGTCGACAATGCAATCAGCGGCGAATTCTCAGGCAATGCATCACTCGAAGGCAGCCTCGGAACACTCGAATTCCTTAAAGGCAATGGCACCGCGCAAGTCACCAAAGCAAACCTGTATCAATTGCCGCTGATCGTGCAGGTCCTCAACCAGCTCAGTATCAAGCCGACCGAAGATGTCGCGTTCACCGATGGCACGGTCCAATTCAGCGTTTTCGGCGACACGGTGAACTTCAACGAGCTAAAAGTGTGGGGCGACTGGGTTGCGTTGGATGGTAGCGGATCGCTCGATGGACGCCGTGAACTCGACCTGTCGTTTAACACGCGAGTCAGCCCGCAGAACGCGTTTACGCAAATCATTCGACCCTTGCGAGGTGAAAAATACACGCTTTGGACCATCGACGTGAAGGGCCCAATTCACGCGCCGACGATTGAACGACGTGCGTTCGAAGGGGTCGGCGAGACGCTCGAACGATTTATTCCAACGATCACCAATGCCAATCCTGGTATAAATGACGGAAGCGACGTCGTCCCCGAAGCAACCGAATCGTCACCACGCGGATTTGGAAATTGGTTTCGTTAGCGCGATCCACTCTTTCAAAACCTCCTTCGTTTTCAACAACAGCGAGGTAAGTGATCATGCAAGTCAATCCTAGCTCGGCCGCAGCCAATATCGCAGGCACCGCTCGAGCTGCCGCCCGCGGCGGCGAGTCCGACTCGCAAGCAGCCGAAGCCACCAAGCGGCAAGCGTCCGCCGAAAATCCAGGCGGGAAAACAGCCGAAGCCAGTGCGATCGACTCGAGCGAACAAACCCATGATCGCGGCGGAGACGGCCGACAACTGTACGACACCTTCGAACGAGCCAAGGAACACGACGAAGACGAAACGCCGACCGAAGAAGCCGCCGCGGAACAGGATCCCAGCGATCTCGAGGCGACGCAGCCAACCAATCCCGAGGAACCGCCGCCACACATCGATTTCAGCGCGTAAGGGCTGGGCAAAGCAGGGAGTCAGGAATCATTGGTGAGATCCCGTTAGCCGTTTGGGCCAACGCTGTGAAGCATTTTTTCGTAGCGAAACTCGCAGAGAGTTTCGGTTTTACTGGCGTGGCCGAAAGTCTCTGCGACTTTCGCTACAGTGCCTTCGCGTTTTCCTTATAGGGATAAATGCTTCACAGCGTTGCGTTTGGGCGCTAGCCCCGGTTGAATGTCGGAACCGTGCTAGCAGGCTGTTGATTTAATGAACCGCTCGCGCGTCAGCGTCCGGGTTCCGCGCAATACCCGGTGCCTTACGGCCCTCGGCTCACCAATGCGATTTGCATTTCGATTAAATGAACAGGCCTGCTAGCGCCAGAGCGGCTAATCGACGGAAAGACTGCCGCCTCGCTGCTCACCACCACACGATCACATAGCCGATCATCCCTAGCAGCAGCGCGTAATACGTGAACACCCATAGCGTTTTGCGAATGATCACTCCCTCTTTCCCCACCAACCCGACGACGGCCGAAGCTGCCACGACGTTGTGGACACAAATCGTGTTCCCCGCAGCCCCGCCAACCGCTTGCAGCACCACGATCCAAACCGGATCGACACCGAGTTTCTCGCCCACATTAAATTGGAACGACGAGAACATCATGTTGCTAATCGTATTGCTGCCTGCGATCGATGCCCCAAACCCGCCAATGAATGTCGCGAATACCGGCCATGCTTCACCGACCGTGTTCTTGACTCCTTCGGCCAACGTGATGGGCATCGACTCGTAACCGGTCGCCCCTTGGCTGCTGTTGATAAAAACCTGAACCATCGGCACCGTGAATACCAACGCCACCGACGCTCGCAGGATGGTGCGAAACGATTCACCACAAGCCTCAGCACATGACCGCATCGACACACGCTGGAACACCACCGCGATCAGCGACGCGATGTTAAAGACGGTGCCTGGCAAATAAACCGGACGAATGATCTCGGAGATCGAGGTGCCAAATATCTCACGGACGGGCACCGCAAACGACTTCACCCATACCGCCGGTGATCCCTCCGCTCCGGTCAACCAATACAGTCCTGGCAACCAATCCAGCCGCGTTACCACCAACAGCAAAGCCACGATCACATACGGCGACCATGCCGCGATCAATCCCATTGGTCTGGCGTCGTCTTGGACATCGTCGTCCTCTCGCAACCGACCAAGCGGTCCACCTAGCCAATCATCCGGCCATTTGTCCGCATCCGGGAAATCCCAAATCGCATCCGCCTTGGGCATCAAGATACCGGCCTTTGCCGCAGGCACCACAATCGCCAAACCACACAATCCGCCTAACAGCGAGGGAAACTCGGGCCCCAACAACCAAGCGACCAGCACGTAGGGAACCGTCATCGCGAACGCGGCGAACAGCGCGAAACGCCACACCGCCAAGCCTTCTTTGAAAGAGCGATTTTCGCCAAAGAATCGCGTCATCAATCCCACCAACCACAGCGGAATCAATGTTCCTGCGATGGCATGCAGCATCGCCACTCGGAAACCGATCAACGACAACAATGTTCCCCCATCGGCATACCCGTGACTCTGTGCGAAGCCGTCGATCGTTCCTTCTCCAGCCAAACCGCTACTAACGCCAATCAAAATCGGCGTACCGACGGCACCAAAGGATACGGGAGTGCATTGAATCACCACGCCGGAAACGACTGCTGCCATCGCAGGAAAGCCCAAACCGACTAGCAGTGGCACCGCAATCGCCGCAGGCGTTCCGAAACCAGCCGCTCCTTCGATAAACGATCCAAACAGCCAAGCCACGATAATCACCTGGATGCGGCGGTCCGGCGAGATGTCTTGAAACGATTTTCGGATCGTCCGCAGCGCTCCGCTTTGACGCAGCGTGTTGAGCAACAGGATCGCGCCAAAGATGATATACAGCAACTCCGCCGCTACGATTAATCCCTTGACGCTTGCCGCGGCGACTTGCCACCCATCCACTTGCCAAACCCACAACGACAATCCGCAAGCAACCAGGTAAGCCAACGGCATCGCACGGCTGGCGGGCCAGCGCAGCATGACCAAGAAAACGGCCACCGCAATGATCGGCAGCAACGACAGAAACGCCAACACTTCGTCGCTCAAGATGGATCGTCCTGTTCTAACGATGGTGAAAATACAAACGCCAATTCGTCGGCGTTTGCGATCGACACCACGTTAACCTACACGATCGCGTCGATGTTGCCGCTGACGGTTGTATCGCCCCATTTTGCTGCAATCATCACGCTGTTAATTCCCGATCCGATTCCCAACATCGCAACTTGATCGCCACGGCACAGATCACCTCGCTTGGCGGCTGCGGCCAGCGTCAATGGCAGCGCGACCGATCCGGTGTTACCCAAGGACGGAAACGTGATGCTGTCGTTTTCTTGCGAAAGCCCCATCGCCTCGAGCATTGCCACGCGATGACGCGAACCGACTTGATGACATACCGTTCGCGAGATATCCGGTCGCGTCCATGTCGATTCGGACAACAACCGATCAAACGCAGCAGCACCGGTCGCAATCCCCTCGGCCATCAACCGTTCCGAATCGGTATCCATGAGCGGCGTCATCCCCGCGCCGGCCGAATCCTGGTCACTGCGACACAGATCATGAAACTCGGTACGCGCTTCGGCGATTGCGGTGTCCAACAAAGTCGGCTGGCGATCACGCCCCGCTGCATCGGATCGAATGACATCGCGATGCGCCAACAACCACGCGCAACTTCCCGATCCGATCGTCAGCGATGCAAAGGCCGGCTTCACGCTTTGACGCGTCAACGTTTGATCGGCGTTAAGCTGGGTGATGGTTTGTTCCAATAGCGGACGACTGTTTTCTGTTCCCACCACGATGCCCGCTTCGATCACGCCGGCTTCGATCAGCGCGGCAATTTGAACGGCGCCATTCATCAGCCCCAAGCAAGCGTTGGAAACGTCATAGACCCAACAACTCGACGGAAGCCCCAATTCGTGGTGAACCCTCGATGCCGTTGCGGGCTCTAGAAAGTCACGGCACACGCTGGCGTGAATCAAGCAACCAATGCGATCGGCGGCGATTCCGGACGCCTCCATGGCTCGACGAGCACTGCGAACACTCGGCTCACTCGGCATCGTTCCTTGCGGCCAGACCCGTCGCTCGGTAATCCCGCTCATCAGCGCCAAACGTCCTTCGGGAAGTTTCAATCGGCTGTAAAGCGGTTCGAGTTTCTGCTCCAGATCGTCACTCGTCCAAATCTCTTGGGGAATTTCGGTGCCGATGGCATCGAGGCAAACGTTGCTAAATCTCACGCTCAAGTCCTAAGTCGTTGGCTGCATTGGTGTTGGTGAATTTATAACGGACAATATCGTGGCTGACCAGGATCTTAAATACGTGCGGATGACCGCTGTTTGCTAGCAAGCCACCCTTTTGCTAGCACTGCATGTAGTGCTAGCGTCGGCGAATATCACCTAGCTAGGAAAAAGGGTTTGCAATGTTCGCATACCCGCATAAAGTTTCGCCGCACCAGAAGTGACACGGCGTGTGTCACTTCCGGCGGAAAACAACGATGGGATTCCGAACAACACAGCTTCTTCGCGGAACGTGTTCTATAGGACTTGTCCAACCGTCACGATGGGATGAAAGCCAAGATGGCACTCACTGACATCGCAAGCATTCCTTTTCGAATTCAAACATTCTTCTCTGAAATTGTTTTCTGCCGCCACATGTTGCGAAATGATTTTTGCAACGCGTTTTTTATCACTCGCGATCTTCGAAGAGGAACTTTCGGATGACGTGTAAGCCCCTGATCGGCATGAATGCCGACTTTCGTGCTGCCGCTCGTAACGTACCCGCATATAGTTACATCGCAGCAGGATACTTTCAATCGGTGATAGCAGCAGGAGGGATTCCCGTTGTATTGCCGCCTATGGATGACGCGGAATCGATTCACACCGCGATTGAAAACTTGACATGGTTTTATCATGATCGGCGGAGCCGACTTGGACTCCACGCAACGATGGCTTTATGTTGCATCCTTCGGTTCGCCCGTTGGAT
>NZ_ANOG01000707.1 GCF_000346295.1 Rhodopirellula maiorica SM1
AGCAAGGCGTGGTGAATCGTCGTTTGAGTCAAGTTGGGCTGGGGATACCTCGAGTTCAGCCAACTGCCGTCGTGTCATCAAGTCCGGCGGCCGCAGATGCAGAAATGTTTCCCGCAGCATCCGCCCTGCCCTTGCCGGCGGCAGAGCAGACGGTCCAGCCAGCCAGCTATTCGATTCAGTCGTTTGATGGATCGGATAATCTGGAGCAGCGATTTGACGAACTCGAAAGCGAGGTCGAGGCGCCGGTTCGTCGACTGCGAGTCTTTTTCGAGACCGGGGTGCTGTACAACTCGAATATCACGTTGACGCCAATCAGTCGTGAATTGGCGCAAAGCGACGGGGCAAGTTTCCAGGCGTTTGCCAATCCTGATCTCGATTGGAAATGGATTCGCACCGAAACGACGCGAATGGGGCCGATGTTCCGCGGCTACTTTACCGCAAACGAACAACAGTTCGAGCAGTTCAATCTGGCGAGCTTTCAGCCAGGAGCCTTCTTCGAACGCGATTTTCAGCTTGGTCAAAACGAGGCGATCGGGCGTTTGGAATACATCTTTGCGAACGACTTTTTTGATGGCGACCAAGTCGGCGACCGACATTCGGCAACCGCCTCGCTTACTTTGATTCGGCCGGATTTGGATGCCATCTACGGTTACGTGACGGTAGCTCAGTCGGATTTTAACGACGATGGCATCGATCCTGCGGCAACATCCTTGGATGGCACGACGGTGACTGCGGGGATCAGCCGTTTCTTTCAAACCGGCTGGGATCGATTGCCGACCTATTCGTTAGGGATCGATCTCGAATCGGCGGACACCGAGGGAGCCGACTACCGTTACCAATCGGTCAATCTGCATGGATCGACAGGCTGGTGCATCAGCGATCGATGGAAGTTCATTCCAACGTGGGGCGTCGGCTATCGTGACTACGCCGACTTCACCGGCCCCGTGGCTCGCGACGAGTTCTTTTGGCGGCTGCATGGCCGTTTGCAGTACGCGGTCACCGATTCGTTGACGCTGGCGATGGTGGCCGGTCACGACCGTTTCGCCTCGGACAATCAAGACTATGACACCGAACGGACCGAAGGCGGCGTCGTGCTGACGTTCACACGCTAGCGGCGAGGAATCTTAGCGACCGCTCAACCAGGGTGCCGCAAGGCCTGCGATTCCCATCACAAACAGAATGCCCAGCGTGATTCGTCGCAACCGTGCCCGGCCAAGCCAATTTCCAAAACGTAGCCCGGCAAACGTGACCAACAACAGCAGCGGTGTCATCGCAGCCGCCAGCAAACCTGGACGAATGATCCGTGCGCCGAAGGTGTAATACAGCAGCCCGATCGCGGGGAACATGCTGATTAAAAACATCCCAAACAGAAACCCACGAATGCGTCGCGTGTCCCAATCATGAGCCTGTACCCAGAACACAAGCGCCGGGCCGCCCATGCCGACAAGCCCCTGCAGAAATCCCGATAGGGGGAAAGCAAGGAAGGCCCATCCGCGATGCAGCGACGTTCGCGGCCGAGGGCTCAGCACCATCATGGCGATCGTCACCGCAAGCACCACACCGCCGACGACTTGCCGAAGCGTGATCACCGAATAGCTCTCCAGCGTTCGCAGCACCGCGATGCCAATCGGCAAGAACACCAATCGCGTGATGCCAGGGACTTTCAATTTGGAAAAGGAGATCGCATCACGAAGCGTCCACACACCCCATAGATTTTGAGGGATGGTTGCGACCAACAGCGATGTTTGGGCTTCGGGGATCGAATAGCCACACCACATCAGCGCGGGGACAATCAACAGCCCGGCAGCAAAGCCGGCTGCGGATTGGACAAAGATGCCGATGCACAGAATCAATGCGAACGGGAGAATGGAAACGATTTCGTTGATCATGCGCCGTAGTGTAACCAGCCAGTGGCAGGTTCAGAAGCAGCGAAATCGAAAACGACTCGGAACCCGTCCGCTGGCCTCCCATCGACGCTAACACCGTCAAAGCATTCCGTAGCGAAACTCGCCAAGAGTTTCGGGGGGCATACGTTAATCGAACGAAAGCCGCCGGCGGCTTGTCGACTTAATCGTTAAACCAGTCAGCCGAAGGCGTTGTCGCATGGGTTTGCGTACGCCTACCGGCTAACGGTTAAACGAAGCATTCTAACGTTCAGGCTAAATTGAGTCGCAACGGCGACCCGTAGGGCGTAAGGCACCCTCTTAGCAGGTGAGACCCGACCGCTGACCAGAACGTCCAGCTTAGGCCAGAGGCCGATACATCCTCTGCCGTGGCCGTAAGGCCACGGGATA
>NZ_ANOG01000708.1 GCF_000346295.1 Rhodopirellula maiorica SM1
TGCGATGCTTTCTCATGTACGAGTGACATTCAACACAGCGAACGGTCATCGATACATATCCTAGCGTTGCTCGGCTAATATTCTTTTCCTTTGCGGCCTCCGCGATCATGTCCGCAGTACGTCGAAATTCCTGACTTTGAGTGACATACTCCGGTGTCTGTAACACATTCCAGCCACTTTCGAGACTTAACAATTTTAATGCTTTAGCATTTTTGCTAATCGTGTCAAAGTCCTCGAGTGTCAGCCCCTCCAGAATCGCTTTGGACCTATCAAGCTTCATCTTCATCAGCGGAGTGATACGATGAGGCGGCGCTTCGTTTGGCGGGTCGGCGCGACTGATCTGAAAAGCGGACGCCGCAAGAAACACGGCCAACACTAGGACACTAACGACTTTCATCATCGATTACTCCAGTTAAGCGAGTGGGGGGAAAGGACAAGATCGGAGAGGCGAAAAAAGTTGGAGGCTCGGTTGATCCGTTCAATAGGTTGCTTTATCAACGTAGCGAGATTGCCGTTTTGACGTGGCAGAGACGTCTATGCGTGTGTGTCCCCCGACGGGTGGTGCCGGTAATGTTGCCAGCATTCTTCTTCACGCCCGCGAACGATGCGGCAGCCACGAAGTTTGCCAAATTGAGAGGTGATCACCGTCCATCGATCATGCGACTTGGGATCGTCGCGATAGAGGATGACCCAATCCTTGGTCGTATTCAGTTCGTGGGCACGCGCGGTGTTCGAGTACATCGCGGTGTAGTGCCGGTCGGCTCGCTGGCAATGAAGTATGGGAAGCCAAGCCACCGCGCCAGGATTGAAATGCCGAGGTGCGATCTTAGTTAACTTGCCTTGCGAAGCTAGTCGCCGATACTCTTCATCGACGTCCAATAGTTCCGCGACCGAGACCTCGTGGTCGGATGGGCGGTCTTCGGAAACCGTGTTGCTATAACCCGCCCGCGCCGATCGCGTGCTGTCCGCCGCGGTGTCGGCAGAGTGGCGATGACGAAGACGATCCGCCAAACTTTCGCGAATGGCACGAATCCGTTTGCGTCCCAATCCCGGTACCTTTTCGAGTCGTCCGTCCTTGGCCGCAGCCCACAATTCCAGCAGAGTTTCGATCTCCAATTCCTCATGGATGCGATGGGCAAGCTCGGAACCGATGCTGGGCAATGTCGCAAACAGTCGCTCGGCGGTTTCTTCGCCACGCAGCCGATCCAACAAGGGGATGCGGCCCAATCGCAGGTATTGTTCGATTAAGTTTGCGATCGAATGTCCAATCGTTGGCAACTCAATCAGCCCCACCACGCCGTCGTGCAGCATGATGTTGCGTACCGGAGTGGCCAGCGAACGGAGTGTCTTGCTGGCGTTCTGGTAAGCACGAACACGGAACTCACCTGCGCCTTGTTCCGCCAACAGGTTGGCGATTTCATCGAGCAGTTCCGCGATGGCTTGATTTTCCAACGCGAGGTGACTCGACTCGGAAACCGATTCGATCTCGCAAGCAATTTCGTCGGGTTGATGAGACTGAATCGCGACCATCACAGCCACCTGCGGAAAGGTTGGGGAACGTTGCTTTGCCAACGCACGCGTTTTGCCGAATTATTTCGGTGTCCGAGGAAGCGCGGCATCCCGGGCGAGCACCTCGTCCAGGAACGAAAGAACACGCCGCTCATCGATCGTGGTTTTGACAAACCCCAGCACTCCGCCCGAAGCGTCCGCCACCGCTCTGGCTCGATCCATGATGTCCGCGCGGAGACTTAGCAACGAATCATCACTCATTTGCGTGATCAACTCGGTGATGTAGTGCTTCCAGGTTAACGCTAGTTTCTTTTTCGGTTTGACCGTCAACCAATGCTCGAGCAAATCGGCGGCCGGCGTTCCGTCGGCGATCCCTTTTTCATGAGCCGCTGCCAAAATAGGTTCGCGTTCTTCGGGATCCACTTTCCCATCGGCCCAGGCAACCAGGACCAGAGGAACCAACGACAACGCAGCGACCGTTTCCGCATTCGCGCCGGTTGCCAACAATTCGTCGATCAATTTGGCATCGGTTATCCCGGTCACTTCTGCGAGCTGTTTTCGATTGGCTTCAAGTTCCGTTTTCGCCTTCATGTTCGCAATGAGTCGCTCGTCGACTCGGTGAAAAAATTCATCTTCCAATGCTTGACGACGATCGGTGAATGCGTCTTTGGTCACCATTGCTGGCTCCTCTTGTTTTGTTGCCCGGTTGGATCATGTTGCGATTGCAACGGTAATCCAAAATGCAAACCTTGTGCCGTTAACGTGGGTCATGCCTTCCGTGCCGCTTTGTTGCGGAAAACATCTGCGCCTTAGCTGGTGGGCATAATTGATGTGTGACGCCTTGGCACATGTGTGCATTATGGTCGCATCAAAGTCGTGACAATCTTGGTTACGAGCTGGTGAAAATGCACAAGAGGAACAGACTTTTGCATGGTCAATGTATTCGCAAGATGCTTGGCGCAACGTTTGCCTGATCTGCGGTTTAACGACTGAACGTCTTCCCTATCCACACCCCCACTCGCTCGTGCCCACCTCAAAAACACCCGCGCCGGAACCGTCCGTCAGTCGAAAGCAAAGTGTGATTGCGGTGCTCGCAATCGTCGCGATCACTGTTCATTTAATCATGCGGTTTGTGATTCTTAGCGATCGTGACGTCGCAGAACTGCCGCTCCTGATTGCCTTGGTCTTCGGTGGAATCCCGTTGGTTTGGGAGTTGTTGGTCAAGTTGTTTCGGCGTGAATTTGGATCGGATTTGCTGGCGGGTATCTCGATCGTCACCTCGGTTGTCCTGCACGAATATTTGGCAGGCACCTTGGTGGTGCTGATGTTATCCGGTGGCGAAGCGCTCGAAGCGTACGCAGTGCGCAGCGCGTCGTCGGTTCTGCATGCGTTGGCCAAACGGATGCCCTCGGTGGCGCACCGTAAACAGGGAACGATGCTCGAGGATGTTGCCTTGGACGCGGTTCAGATTGGCGATGAATTGCTCGTGCTGCCTCATGACATCTGTCCGATCGACGGTACGGTGGTCGAAGGTCACGGAGTGATGGACGAGTCGTATTTGACCGGCGAACCTTACATGATGTCGAAAACGCCGGGATCGCAGGTGTTGTCGGGTTCGATCAATGGCGATTCGGCGTTGACGATTCGTGCAGAGAAGTTGGCGGTCGATTCACGCTATGCCAAGATCATGGGAGTGATGCAGTCGTCCGAACAGCACCGACCGCGGATTCGCCGTCTTGGCGACCAACTGGGGGCGTTTTACACGCCGCTTGCGGTTGCCTTGGGGGTTGCCGCTTGGGTTGTCTCCGGCGACCCGATCCGCTTTCTTGCCGTGATGGTGGTCGCGACGCCTTGTCCACTGCTGATTGCCATTCCGGTGGCCATTATCGGATCGATCTCGCTGGCGGCGCGTCGCGCCATCATCGTCCGTGACCCTGCCGTGCTGGAACAAGTCGATGTATGCAAGACGATCATTTTTGACAAAACGGGGACGCTGACCTATGGCAAGCCGCAGTTGATCCAGCAAATCGCCGCGCCGGAGCACGCACCGCAAGAAGTCCTCTCGCTGGTCGCCAGTCTGGAACAGTATTCCAAACACCCACTCGCTGAAGCGATCGTGGCCGCCGGTCGCAACGCGAATGTGGTTCTCAAAGAATCAAGTCAGATGAGTGAGCGTCCGGGGGAAGGGCTTCGCGGGATCGTGGCGGGAAAGGATATCCGCATCACCAGCCGTAAAAAATACGTTGCGGCGCATCCCGAGGCGAACGATACATTGCCGCAGCAAGTAGGAGGGCTAGAATGTTTGATTTTGATCGACGGAGTCTATGCAGCCACGTACCGATTCAGGGATGCACCTCGCAGCGAGGGCGCGGATTTTGTCCACCATTTGGCGCGGCGACACCAGATCGAGCGAGTCGTGTTGCTTTCGGGGGATCGCGAATCGGAAGTCCAATATCTGGCTGAACTTGTTGGCATCTCGGAATCCTACGGCGGGCAAAGTCCCGAAGACAAACTGGCGTTCGTGCGGAGGGAAACCGAGCGAGTCAAGACAATCTTTGTTGGCGATGGGATCAACGACGCCCCGGCCTTGATGGCCGCGACGATCGGGATTGCCTTCGGTCAAAACAGTGATGTGACAAGCGAAGCCGCTGGAGTGGTGATCATGGACAGTTCGCTGGCGAAGGTGGACGAGTTCATGCACATCAGTCGGCGGATGCGAACGATTGCGTTGCAAAGCGCGGTGGGTGGGATGGCGCTAAGCTTTATTGGAATGCTGATCGCCTCGGCCGGTTATCTCCCGCCGGTTGCCGGTGCGGTGACCCAAGAGGTGATCGACGTCATCGCGGTGCTCAATGCCTTGCGAGTCGCTTGGCCCCCCAAGAAACTCGTCGATTTTTGAAAGCCAAAGCCCCGCCTTGTCGTCGACCGGCGAAGGGCGATGTCGCAAAGGTACATCGGGCTTACCTTGGTTTGGTGCGGGGTTTGAACTTGTAGACGATTCTACCGGTTGTGTCGATGTAGCCGACATGGTTCGCGGCGCTCATGCCATAAAAAAACGGTGTCCAGTTTCCTTTTGGAATTTGGGCAACTTCGTTGCCTTGTTCGTCCATGATCCACGTTCCCCACTTTCCAGCATTGTCCCCTTCGACAATTGCAAAACCCTCGCTGTAGCGTGTCGGCCTGCGGAACGTCGGAGGCACCACCCACTTGCCCCCGCGATCACAATAGCCCCAAATGGGCTCATCGTATATCGTCGGGTCATATCCGTTCTTGCCACGTTTTGCGGGGTCTCTTAGGCGGATCAGGCCATTGACAAAACCTTCGTATGCAATGTGGTCGGGATGTTGTGATAGCTCCAGCGTTGCATCCAGCGGGAAGTCCGACAAACGCTTGCCGTCCGGATCGATAAAAAACAGACGCTCGCCCTGTTCTTGCAGTACCATCGCCATGCCATGGTCGTACCAAGTGACGATTTCGTACTCCGGGGCGACCGCCCAACTCCCATCGCGTTGGATGAATCCCCATTTGCCATCGAGCTTGACGGCGGCTCGCCCTTCTCGAAATTCCTGAAATCCTTCGAACTTGGGCTGCACAAGAATGTTTCCTTCTCGGTCCGCCAATCCCACCTTGCCGTTGATCCCTTCGTGCGTGACGAAGACCCGATCCTCGGCAATCCGGCTGCGAGCCACATACTCCACGGGCGCACGCCATTTCTTCAACGGATCGAAGGTGATCGCGGGGACACGACCAAACGCATCTTCTCGTCGGGAAAGATCCCAGACGAGAAAAAGCGAGTCACCCAAGTTTCGGATACTCCCAACGCCAATGAACGGCGGGTGATACCTGTGTTCTCCATGATCATCGGCAAACGCCCACCAATCCATGGTGGTCAACAGCACTGAGGCTTGGCCACTCAGCTTGGCATACGAGCTCCGAGGCGGCCTGAGATAGCATCGTGAAATTCCAATCATGCCTTCTTTGATCACGACATTCCCATGACGATCAATGGCGGATCGACGCTCTGTACCAGGTAACGGGTAGAAGGCTTCAACTCCCTCGGGGATGGCATAGCGTTTTTCGTAGTAGGCTTCATCGCGAACGACTCGGTCGCGATTTTCTAGATACAGACGCATGCCACCGCAGAGCCACCAATAGCCGAACCAAACTGCCGTGCAAATCGCAGTGGCGACGATGATTCGCTTGGTCGTGATTTGCTTCTTCATAAATCCTGTCATCTCTAACCCTCAAGCGGCCAAATCACGGCTTCGGCGATGGCTTCCAACGTCGAGTCAAATTCATCTTGAATATCAAGCGGGTTGGTATCCAGTTTGATTCGGAGTTGGTCGAACATGATCGCGAATCCACGGATAAACTCGTCAATCCCTCCTTCCGCGTCGGAACGGGGATCAAACAGGCTGACATCCTCCGGATAGTCGTGGCTAGCGGATCGTAGTGACGGTAAGAGGTTTGAGTCGATTCCATAACCATGATAACCGCTGGCATGAATCACTTCGAGAGTCACCGATTCGTCACCCTCATCATGAGCGTCGTCGGCGAGCGGAGTGAGAACGAGTTCAACGGAGGATTCACCTTCCGGAATCACGATGTAGTATTCGGAAGGCCCTAGGGCATCAATCAAACCAGGGAGTGAGCACAGGGTTAGCCGTCACCGTTGCTTGCGTTTTGACAAAAAACGGGACTTTAGCAGGCGATTGTGGTATCCTAAATTGATCCTTCCTCTGCCTTGATGGGAGTCTACTGCGATGAAAGTGCTACTTGCGACCGATGGGTCATCGTTAGCGAAGAATGCTGCGGAGTTGCTGCACCATCTCAAATTTCAGCAGCCTTTGAAACTTTCGGTGCTGACCGTTTCATTGGGACCCGAGTTGACGATTCACGGTAATCCTCAGAATTTAACTCGCGAGGAAGAAGAAAAAGAGTTCGTCGCTCGGCATCACGCCGAACTCGAAGCGATGTTCAAAGATCAGTGTCCCGACTATTTCTCGAAACTGCATCACACAGGAAATGTGGCCCAGTCGATCTTGGAGGTCTCGCGGCGCATCGTTGCCGATCTGATCGTGATCGGTGCGGTTGGCCATTCGTTGGTCAGCCGGATGTTGTTGGGCAGCATTTCGGATCGCGTTGCGACGCATGCGAAATGTTCGGTGCTGGTTGTGCGACCTCCCGACAAAGATCACCGTCCTCATGTCTGTCCCAAGAAGATCACCCTTGCCTACGATGGATCGTTGGCATCCCGCGAAGCCATCAACGAAATGATGCAGTTAACGTGGGACCCGGATTGTGAGTTCAGCGTGCTCAGCATTGCGCCGAGCTACGACTACCTGATGAGCGAAGGGGTGGCCGCCGGCGTCCTCGAGGACGAAGCGAAAGCCTTGGAACAAACGAAGGGTAAGGCCGAGTACACGGCCAAACAGCTTGCTGAGAAGCTGCCCAATACGCATCCGCATGTGATTCGCAGTCAGCACGAGGGAGAGGCGATTGTTCGCTTTACCGAGCATCAGCAAAGCGATCTGGTGATTCTAGGTGACACCGGGCACACTTTGCTGCACGATTTGTTTCTAGGCAGCACGACCAAGTATGTGCTGCGTCACGCACCCTGCAGCGTGTGGATCTCACGTCACCATCACACTGCCGAAGGCGAATGAGTCGTCGAGGGTTGGTTTTGGTTAGCGGAACGGCGCAAGCCGTCCGGTTGAGG
Organism: Rhodopirellula maiorica SM1; assembly: GCF_000346295.1. Lineage (GTDB taxonomy): Bacteria > Planctomycetota > Planctomycetia > Pirellulales > Pirellulaceae > Novipirellula > Novipirellula maiorica. Next base: position 7,229 of record NZ_ANOG01000708.1, read on the forward strand.
CGAGTAAAACGTTCGGTTTAGACCGGGCGAGGCCCCGCGCCGCTCCGCTATAAAAGCCACCCGTTTAGTGCCAGAGGAGATACCAGTGGGCGCGTGTCGCTTCGAAACAGTACGACCGCTGGCTTAGGGATGATGATGCGGAAGTGTTACAGGCGATTCGAATCCGCTGGGTTTGACGGCCAAGATCGAACAGGGGACCAGCGGCAGCAATCGCTCGGCGGTGTTGCCGGTGATCAACCCCGAGATGCCCGAGCGGCCCAGCGTGCCCATCGCAAGCAGATCGATGTCGTATTGCTCGATACAGTGCCAGATCGCGAAGTCGGGCGGTCGTGTTGCGAAATGGATATGGGCTTCGCGTGACAAGTTGAACTGTTTCAACTGTTCGTTGATTCGTTGTTCGGCGTCGTGACGATGTTGTATCGCATTGTCATCGGATGCAGGATCGGGAAAGACATGATCTAACTCAGGGGACTCGATTGCGTGCAGCACATGCAGTTCGGCATCATACAGTTCCGCCATGGCTCCGCCTAATTCCATCGCTTCGTCGCCGACGGGGCGTAAGTCATGAGCCACCAAGACCGAACGAATCTTGTGCTCGGGCGGCGACTTGGTGACCCACACGGCACAGGGACATTTTCGCAATACCTTGACCGTATGACTGCCAGTCCCAAAAGGGTGTTTGTCGGGTACGTCTTTCGCGCCGACGATCACTAAGTCGTGCTTTTTCCAAATCACTTGACGGATCGTCTCCATCCAACTCTTGCCAAACACGACGCGATTGTCGGCCTGGATGCCTTCATCATTGGCATGTTTCACTAGATTGGCCATGATCTCCTTGGCATGATCGCGTACGGTGCGATGACCGTGCCCTTCGGGAACCAACAATTGTGTTTTAGCATCCAAATTCGGAGCCGAAGGTGGCAACACATTTAGAAAGGTTAGATGCGCCGAATTGATTTTGGCTAACCAAATCGCTCGTGAAATCGCTTTCAAGGAAGAAGCGGGAACGGTGTCGACGACGTAGCGATCCCCTTCGGATAAATCGACGCCGACTAGAATAGATTTGAATTGCTTCATTTCAGCGCGCCAGTGGCTCAGTGCAAAGCGAAGGGATGTAAAAAACGAGCTGTCGTATCGAACGCATTTCCTCGGTCGATCAGCTGCGATGAAAATGGCAAATGATGTGCCAAGTTGTGGTTCGAGGTCAGCGTCGCGAAGCTTGCTGCAAACTCCTCTGCGAACCGACAAGCCTAGGCTGCAATTCGAGATGACCAGCCGTTTAACGCAACGCTGTGAAGCATTTAGCCCCCGTGTTTTGCGAGGTTTTAGCGGTAGGGCGCAAGGTCTCCGGTTCCTCATCCCGACCAAAACACCGGAGGGCTCGCGCCCTACCGCTACAAAATGCTTCACAGCGTTGCGCTCAACGGTCAAGAGCCAGTGTGCGGCTTTGGTACAGTGCGATTCGGAGGCGAGGATGTTTATGTGCTCTGACGCACGCGGTCGACATAAGTGCGTGCACTTTGCCCAGCAAACGCGTCCCGCTGCTGTATTGGCATGATGAATGCAATTAGTGGGGCTGCGAGGTTGTTTTGTCGCTTGTATCTGCGGTATTGAGGTCTCGCGCGCAGACTGTTTTCAACCTCGGCTGCCGATGGCAATGCGCTAGGAGCAATAATGCGACAACTGGGCTGGATCGTTGCCGTGCTGACAGCTTTAACCACCATTGGAACATGTTGGTTCTGGCTCGTCGAAGGTTGGTCGCTTGTCGATTCCGCGTTCATGACGGTAATCACATTAAGCACGGTGGGGTACAACGAGGTCCGGCCATTGAGCGACCGCAGTCGTGTCTTTGTGATGATCTATTTAGTCTGCGGTTTGGGAGTCTTCTTATTCGCGGTCGTCCAGCTTGGCGAGATGATCGTCCGCGCGGAACTACGAACTTGGTTGAGGAAACGAGGGATGAATTCGACACTTCAATCGGTCAAGAACCATTTTATTGTGTGCGGCTTTGGACGTATGGGGCGAACCATCTGTCGTCATTTGGCGGATCGCAAACTGGCGTTTGTGGTTATCGACCAGAACGAAGAGACGCTGGCCGAATGTGAACAGCATGGTTGGCCGTGCGTGCGTGACGATGCGACCAGCGATTGCACGTTGCTGGACGCGGGGATCCACCGTGCTCGTGGTTTGGCGGTTGTGTTGGACAGCGATGCCGACAATCTGTACGTGGTCTTGTCGGCGAGGTTGATTGCGCCCGACTTGCAAATCATCGCTCGGGCTTCGGACGAGAGCAGTGCACATAAGATGGAAAAGGCGGGGGCGAATCGCGTGGTCAGTCTGTTCGCCAATGGGGCGGCAACGATGGCTCAATTGTTGATCAATCCGCACGTCGAAGATTTTTTCGAATTCGTCTCGGGGACCGGAGCGACGTTGGATCTTGCCGAAATTCGTGTCAGCGCGGATTCACCTTGTACGGGCCGCATGTTGGCGGATACCGATTTTCGCAGTCGTGGTGTCATCGTGGTCGCGGTACGTCGTCCCAATGGCGACGTGTTGCTGCCACCGTCGGGAAGCACTGTCATTGGCACAGGCGACGTGCTGATCGCGCTGGGCAAGGTGGCTGCCGTTTCCGCCGTGCTGTCGTGTGAGTACCAAGACGCGTCTGGAAGTTCGCTTGCGCACCAGAAAAATTGAGAGGTTGCGATTCATGTCCGCTGTCGCGATCGAAGCACGACAGTACTGTCGAAATGGATCTAAGGCATTCCCAACGCCTCGTTTGAATCCTTTACCAACAATCGTTCTTGACCGATGGCGGGATGCCGCTAGAGTTGAAATGCCTGAAGATGAACAACAGGATCTCGGGTGATCAAACCACCCCAATTGCGGTCCCCAATACGACAGGGATTGGTTCGACGTCGTAAGGATCTGGCATAGGAGGAGCTGGCACGCTCAACAAATGCAATCATCTGATTGCTTGCAATATTGATAGTCGTTGGTTTCGATCCAATCTCCCTACGGATTCCCGTAATGATTCAAACAACTGCGTTTCCCTCCTGTTCCCCCGAATTGCCCTCCGTGATTTCGTTAGACGTGGCCGTCAAAGCTAACGAGCTCTTTCGCACTTGCCCCTATTCGTCCATCCGAAACGTACAGTGCCGTTTTCACGAAGGCGTCTTGATTCTCAGTGGCGAAGTGCCTTCGTTTCACATGAAGCAAACCGCACAGGAATTGATTCGACACGTGCTGCATGTCGAACAAATCGACAATCGGCTAACCGTGGTTCGATAGCGATATTGGCTTTAAACTTGGGGCCCTTATTTCTCACTTGCAAGCGGCACCAATTGCAGTGCGTCTAAGATGACGAACCCGTCGGTTCCGCTGTTGGTCACGGTAATGACCGTTTCGGCAGAGTCGGTGAGATCCGCAACACCGACGCGGCGGAACAATTTGCCCGTTGGTAGCGTTTGGGTTTGGTCGACGGTAAATTTGGTTTCGCTCGATCCGCTGGTCACGCTAACCGGTACGTTCGTCGCGCGAGTGGGGTGAGCCGAGTAGGCCATTCTCACTTCATACTTGCCCGATTCGGAAGCGGTGAACCGAAACGTGGCTTGGGAACCGCCATCGGCGATCTTGTCGTCGTGGACGTAGCCGCGACCGAGATGGGGCGAGAAATTGGTCGAGTGTTTCCAGATACCGCTCAATTTGGCCATTTCGTCATCCAAGACAATGCCAGCAAACTTCGACACATCGATGCTGTCTTGACTAAAAATTCCTTCGGGGATTTCGAGCACCTGCTTTTGTCCTACGAGGCGTTCACGTAGTTCGGGATAGGCGAGTTCCTGAACCGCGGCGTCTTTATCCGCTGCCATCGCCGCAGCAATGCCGGCGCTTTGCCCCAGAATCATCCAGGTCGGCTCGACCCGAATTGACGAAATGGCGACATGGGTGCACGAAAGCGCCACCGGCACCAACAGATTCGAACATTCGCTGGGCATTGGCAAAATCGCACGATACGGAATGTGATAAGGATAGCCATGTCGTTTTCCTTTCATCCGCACCGGGAAAATCGTTCCTTCGTTGATCACGCCGCCATCGCGAAGTGCAATCCGTTGGCAATCGTGCGAATCGATGGGAAAGGAGGACACCACGATCGGATCCTCTTTCTCTTGATCCACCAAAATATCTTTCTGGCTGACCACATACATACCTTTCATGCGGCGACCTTCGCGAACGTAAAGTTGAGGCGAGAAGTGTCCGTACTTTGCGAACTCGTCCTTGCACAACCCGAGCCGAGCGTAGTGTTTGCGAGTGGACTCGGGCACCGCAGGATCGGTTGTCAAGAATTTGAAGAACTCGAGCGTGTATTGTTTGTGAGCCTCCCAAATCTGTTGACGCTTCGCGGCGTTGGCTTCGCTCCAGCCGTTGCACGCACCGACAAATCCAAACGAAAATTGGCCTCCGATCGAATT
>NZ_ANOG01000709.1 GCF_000346295.1 Rhodopirellula maiorica SM1
TTTATCTCGATCTCGTTCGAAGCCCGGGCTGATTATACGATGGCCTTCGACACCACCGGACTGAAACGGTTTGGCATCACCGGAAACTCCGACGACATCGTTGATGGTTTCTACTTTGATGACTACGAAGGCGTCGAGCCAAACCCCAGTGCTATCGGGAATTTAAATGTCGGTGCAGGCAGCCAATCCGGAGCTGCTTCGGGACTCGGGGCCAGTGGCGCCAGCACGCGAATGGATGAAGCCCAGGTGCGGATTCTCGGCGGAGTCGGGCTTGGCGTTTTCGTCGATCCATTTTTGGTGGTCGCCGGCGGTAGGTTCGCGGACTTCATCCAAGCCCGTGTTGGTTTTGAATTGTCGCTGCATCTCGGCCAGGACCAAAACTTTCACGACCCCAGCGGCGATGGGCGGGTTCGTGCGAATGAATTCGATATTCTGACCAGCTTTTCTCAAGATTTCTCCGCCGGTTCTTATTCAGGCGACGGAGACGATGCATTTGATGACGGGCTGCGGATTGAAGTTCGCGCCGATGTGTTTGCGAGCGTCAAAGTCGGGATCTTCCTGACCCATAGCGCTAGCGATTTCCCGCTGTTGCCGATCGGTTTCAAGCTGATCGATATTCGCGTCAACTTGATCACGATCGGATTCACCATCCCGGTGAATCCCGCCGACTACTCTGCGACGGTGCTTGGAAACCAGAGTGGTGGTGTGCTGACGTTGGTGTTCCACGATGGCCAGAACAGCACGCTCTACGTCGGTGCGTCGAGTGCTCCGGACGATTCCGGCCGACAAAATATCATCGTTTCCGGCCGCAATTTTCACCAGGAATTCCGCGACGTGGTTCGAATCACGGGCGCTGGTGGAACAGGCAATGACAGTGTTTTTGTCATGCCCAACGTGTTTCTCAGTGTCGATTTGCACGGTGGTGCAGGCAACGACATTCTCGTCGGTGGTTCGGGCAACGATAAATTGGTTGGCGGTGCCGGCGACGATACCCTCGATGGTGCCAAAGGCAACGACACGCTGTGGGGTGACGATGAAGCAGGAGTTCTTAGCGGTGCCGATATCCTGTTCGGAGGTGATGGTGCCGATACGCTTCGCGGTGGCGCTGGACCAGACATCATTCGTGGTTGGCGAGACGATGATGATATTGATGGCGGCGACGGCGACGATCTGATCGATGGCGGCACCGGCAACGACACCGTTCAAGGCGGAACAGGCGTCGACATTATCCTGGGCGGGATCGGTCGTGACACGCTTCGCGGCGGTGCCCAACGCGACCGCATCGAAGGCGGTCGCGATGCCGACACACTGTACGGCGACGAGGATGACGACTTGCTGTTTGGAGGTTTCGGTAACGATACCATCGACGGTGGCTCGGGCGCCGATGTGCTGTACGGCGAACAACACAATGACTTGCTGCAAGGTGGATCCGATAACGACACGCTCGATGGCGGTTTGGCCAGCGACCGGATCCAAGGAGGCGATGGCGACGATTTGATCAAATCACGCGATGGCAACGATATCCTCGATGGCCAATCCGGTGATGATACCTATCAAGTGCTGTTCGTCGCTGGAAAAGCCAATTCGTTGATCCAAATCGTCGAAAGCGGGCCGGCGGAAGACACCGACATCTTTGTTGCGACCGGGACCTTGTTTGACGACCACTTCCTGTTGCGAGCCAGCGTCAGTGGATCCAACGCGTTTGTCGCAATGCTGAGCGATCCCGATCACGCACCGACCGATCCAGCCTACGATCCCGCCGTCCAGCGGATCAACTACCTTGGCGTCGAGCGAATCGTCGTCAACGGCGGGCTTGGTAACGACTATTTTGCGGCCGACGATACCGCGGCGGAAATCACGCTCAATGGCGAAGGCGGCGAAGACACCTTCCAAATCGGCCAACTCTTCCGTAGCCAACGCAACGAAGAAGACGCCAACGTTTCGGTCGACGATGTGTTTGCCACGATCGAAACCACCCGCGGTTTTCTGTCCAACGGCATCAGTTCGCCGATGACCGTCAATGGCGGACTCGGAAACGATCGCTTTGTCGTGTTCCACAACAAAGCGGTGCTGTCGCTCAACGGGGACGAAGGGGATGACGACTTCGAAGTTCGAGCGTTTGCACTGATTGGTTCACGCGAACCCGAGCGAGCTCGCACCGATATCACCGGTGGTGCCGGAGCGGACCTTGTCCAGTACGCCGTCAATGCACCGGTGCATATCAACGGCGGCGACGGATTCGACACGCTGACGGTGATCGGAACCGAGTTCGGTGACGATTTTGTCATCACCAACGCCGGCGTCTATGGTGCCGGATTGACGATCGATTTCACCAATATCGAATCGCTGCGAGTCGATGGTGCCGAGGGTAACGATCGCTTCTTTGTGCAAAGCACGTCCGTGACGTTCTTGACGGAGCTGTATGGTGGGCTTGGCGAAGATACCTTCAACATGTCCGGTGACACGCCGCCGGTGGTCAGCAATGACTTGCTCGGTCACAGTGGGATCATCGCCAACGATGTCACCTTCTCGAACGATTTGCGTTATCAAGATTTGAAGTTGTTCGGCGTTTCCGCCAATGTTGCTGATAACGACGAACCCTTTGTGTCGATTCGCACAAGCGGCGGATCGAGCATCATCAGCGAAACGGCGTCCACGGATACATCACTGCTAGATTACTACGAAGTTGTCTTGTCGCGAGCCCCAATGTTAGGGTTTGACGTACTCGTCAAAGCACTCGCACCGCTACCGAGTCCCGATCGCCGTGAACTTGGTGCATTGGCATTCCGTTTGACCAGTCCGGCCAGCGGAGCGGACATGAAAGCCGACGGTTCGGCCGTGACGCTGAAATTCACCGCCGACAATTGGATGATCCCCCAGCGAGTGGAAATCCGCGCTGACGGGGTCACTCAAGAGGATACGGGGCTGTTGTTCACGCGGCCTGAATTGTCCGAAACTGCGTCGTTCACTTACAACGACGCCGCTTTGGAAGGAAAGCAGTCCGCGGTCGTAAACCACTTGGTTGTTTCCAGCGCGGCGTCGGTCGAAGGCAGCCCGCTGGCGGTGGTGGATCAGCCGACGATCACCATTGCCACCAACGAACCGTTCTACAAGTTCTTAGGTGAAAGTATTCGTGTCACCTTGGCTGACGGGGTGACCGTGCAAGAACGCCGGATCGAAGACGCTCGATTGGTCGATGGGAACATGCAATTGACGGTCGATCGATCCTGGTTGGCCGTCAGCCAGTTGCCGGATGCTACCAGCACCTACTGGATCGACCTGGACGGCAGCGTTTTAACGGGCAACCCGCTATCAGCGGCCAATGCAATCTTCTCGGTCGCCGATCCGCTGGATCCGACCAACCCGTTCCTTGACAGCATCGATGATCTGCTCGGCCGCCAAGTCACGATCGTCGACGGTTTGGGCACCGGACAGAGCCGGTTCATTACCGGTGCCGAAGGCAAGGTCACGCTGACCGGGTCTCAAACCGGAATCTACTCGCCCAATGTCGCTACGTTCGCCCTGGATTTGACACCAGCAGACCAGCGAGTCGATGTCACCTCGGGTGCAATCCTGAAGATCTCGGTCGAAGGCGACTTTGATCAAACCAGTGAATACTTGACGGTCAATATCGACGGCGACGTGACGCGGTCGTTCTTTAGCGGCAGCGACGGGCGTTGGTATACACCGATGACGGCGTCGATTGCGCTGACTCAATCGCAATTGCAGTCGATGCTCGACGATGGGCACATCGATTTAACGTTCACCCCGTCGACACACGTAAACAATTTTGATGCCTACTACGGTACTTCGCGTGTCTCGTTTGATTTGCAGTTCACCGCCGACGCCAGCACCGCGACATTCCATAAAGGAATCCTCGGTGATTTAAATCTGACGCTCGACCGAGGCTGGAAACAAGGCGATTCGCCCGATGTCGACAGCAAGTTCCAAATTCGCATCGACGACGCGTTGATCGGAAAAGTCACCGGGATCGACGAAAGTCCCGTGGGGCTGCCGGTCGATCCAAGTTTCCCTGCGGAATTGGACACACGAACAACCTTTACCGCCAGTGCGGCGGACTTTACCGATGCCAGTTTTGGACCCGAGGGGCTACGCGGCGCTACGATCGAGATCGTCGGCGGCCCCGGTGCCGGCCAACAGCGTTTGGTACTGGGAGCACTGAACAGCACGACGCTGATTCTGAACGGAGATTGGCGAACCGATCCAGTCGCTGGCGAAAGTTTGTATCGGATCGCGCGTTACGATGGTCTGGCGGTCGCCAGCGTTGGTGTCGAAATTCACGACAACGACGAGGCCAGCTTGATCGTCGATGAGACCAAGGGAATCAATTCAACTGTATCCGGTTTGATCGTCGACGATTTCGACACCGTCACCTCGGTGATCGAAGGCGGCGACGGCGACCATCTCGGCGAACGCGACGTCGTGTTCGTCAAACTTTCGCGTCAACCAACCGCGGCGGTGAATGTCGCTCTGCAATACGATGGCACCCAATTGGTGCTGCAAAACCTGGACGGCAGCCCCATTGCCGGAAACGTGCTGACGTTCAGTTCGGCGAACTGGAATATTGCTCAACAAGTCGTCGTGGTCGGATCGCATGATCTGCTGCGAGAAGGTTTCCACACCAATCTGATCCAATTTGTAACGACATCGGTCGATGTCGATGCGGTGCTCAGTAAGACCGATGATTTTATCATCGCCGAAGGGGAGCCAGTCGAGTTTGTTGGGCTGAGCAAGCAGCCGCTGTCCATCACTTCGGTGACCTACAACGGGCAAAGCCTGAATCAATACGATCCGTTGGTGCCCGCCGGGACGGCTAGCAAGCCGGTGTGGCAATTGATCAGCAACAAGATCGTGTTCCGCGCCGCGGGCGATGTCACGACCGTGTTGGGCAGCGATCTGCACGTCAGCTACGCGTACAAAAATCCCGGGTACCAGGACGTGTTCACCCAGCCCGTGCTGGTTCGCACCAGTGATGCGGACGCACCGACCGTGTTGGTCCGCGAGACCGATGGGTCGACCGACGTGGTCGAAGGAGCCGCTTCGTTCTTGACGATCGACTTCAGCGGAGCTTCGTTCGCGGACAATAGCCTTGTTGACCGAACTGTCACCGTGTCCGCTGGCCGCGGTGCGGGGCAAACCGCGACAATCATTCGCAATACCGCCACCACGCTGACGCTGGATCAAAACTGGAGCGTGTCGCTGGACAACACCAGCAGGCTGACGATCTCCAATGATGTGATCTCTGGCTTCTCGGTTCCTGGCATTGCCACGGGTAATGTCGCGGTGGCCTATCAACGCAATGCTCACCCGGTTTATTTGGTTGCGGGAACAAGCTACACGTTTGATCTCGAAGGTTCAGCGACGGGCAAAGGAAGCATTTCTGATCCGTATCTGTGGCTGTTCGACAGTTCCAACCGGCGTGTTGCTTACAACGATGATGGTGGAGTTGGATTGAATTCGCATCTCCAGTTTACCCCCAGCGTATCGGGAATGTATGTGTTGTCAGCAGGCGGTTACTCCAGCCGCACAGGCAGCTACACGCTGAGCACTCGGTTCACGCACGACATCCCTGGGAATACCTCGACGCCGGCTCGCTTGTATGTTCCTGAGTCGTCCGCCAGCTCGATCGATTTTGGTGGGGACCAAGATTGGTACGCCGTCTCGATGTCGGTCGGCAACAGCTATACCTTCGATTTAGAAGGCTCCGCGACCAGCCAAGGAACACTCACTAACCCGCTGCTACGATTGATCGACACCGATGGAAACGAAATCGTTACGGATGACGATGTCGACGGAGCCACCAATCGGAACGCTCGGATCACGTACGTGCCCGCCATTTCCGGGACGTACTATTTGTCGGCCCAGGCTGTTGGCAGTCTGACTGGGACGTATCGATTGAGTACCACCACGACGCCT
>NZ_ANOG01000710.1 GCF_000346295.1 Rhodopirellula maiorica SM1
TGCCACTGTGGTGGCTGCGTGTGCTGGGCGGATTGCTGTTCGTCACGGGCATTTTGATCATGGCTGTGAACTGGTTCATGACCTGGACCACTCGTCCCCCTACCTACGAAGTGCCGGTTTATCACACGCCACGTTTGTCCAAGGAAGCACCGGAGGAAACGATTGACACGACCAGTGCACTGGACGACGTCCCGGTACTCGAGTCGGCCAAGAAGCTGGATGTCTTTGGCAAGATGGATTGGCACCGCCGCTGGGAACGATTGCCTGTGCGATTTACGGTGTTGACCACCTTGGCCGTGGTGATCGCCAGTCTGTTTGAGATCATTCCGACGTTCCTGATCCGCAGCAACGTGCCGACCATTGCCACGGTGAAACCCTACACGCCGCTGGAATTGGCGGGTCGCGATATTTTTGTGGCCGAAGGCTGCTACAACTGCCACTCACAGATGGTGCGTCCGTTTGTTGCCGAAACAAAACGTTATGGCGAATACAGCAAGGCGGGCGAGTTCATTTACGACCGTCCGTTCCAGTGGGGCAGCCGCCGTATCGGTCCCGACTTGGCTCGCGAAGGCGGCAAGCAGAGCAGTCTTTGGCACTGGTTGCACCTAGAGAATCCCGAACAGGTTTCGCCCGGCAGCGTGATGCCAAGCTACGTCCATTTGCTTGACACCAAAATCAACTTCGAGATGATCCCCGAACGTGTTTGGGCAGCCCAGGCGATGGGAGCACCGTACGACTTTGACATCGCCGATTCCGCCGATATCGCGCGGAAGCAAGCCGAGGTGATCGCGGCTGATGTGGTTTCGCAAGGCGGTCCGGTGCAACGTGGCGAGCTGATGACATTTGACACCAAAGCGATCGCGTTGATTGCGTTTTTACAGCGAGTTGGTACCGACATCTTTGCGACACCTGAGGCTGAACCAACCGAAGAAACGCCGGGCGATCCGGCAGCTGCCGAAGAACCCGAAACCGAAGAGGTCGCGGCACGGTAACAAGATGGTGATGGGATCTTTGGCAAGATCCACTACGGAACCGAGCAGCAAAAACAAACTTCTCACGCCTAGTGAAATTGAATCATGCTTACTGATGTGATCCGAGCGATCGATTACAGCGACTGTGCCGAAATTGCACTGGCGTTGTTCTGCTTTGCCTTCGGTTTAATGTTCTTCGCAACGATGCGATTGTCGCGTAACGCGACCGACCGATTTGCAGCTATCCCGCTATCCGACAACGTGGAGACACCTCGCGATGGACAATAACCCGAAGAACCAAGATGGTATCGAGCAAGAGTCGATCGTGGGTCAGATCCCCGATGATCCGTTGACAGGCCATGCCTATGACGGCATCCAAGAATTTGACAATCCATTGCCGGGTTGGTGGAAATGGATGTTCATCGGATCGATCTTGTTTGCCTTTCCCTACGCCGCGTTTTACCACGGCGGTGCCGAGGGACGGACGGCTACCGAACGCTACGACAAAGCTCTGGCAGAGAACATCCGATTGCAGTTCGCTGAGATCGGCGAGTTGAAAATGGATCGCGCGACTGTGGTGAAATTTTTGTACGAGCCCACTTGGCTACGGGTTGGCCAATCGGTCTTCAAAACGAATTGCGTTTCCTGTCACGGAGCCGACGGCGGCGGTTTGGTTGGCCCGAACCTGACCGACGACGCCTACAAAAACGTGAAGGACATTGGCGATATCTTGCACGTCCTCGAAAACGGAGCGGCGGGCGGAGCGATGCCGGCTTGGAAAACGCGGCTGTCACCCAACGAATTGGTGTTGGCGGCAAGCTATGTCGCCAGTCTGCGTGGCACCGAAGCGGCCGACGGAAAGCCTGCCGAAGGACGCGTGATCCCGCCATGGCCTGAGGCGCCGCCCGAAGAAGCGTCCGAAGCCGAAGAAGCCGACGAAGATGCAAACGCCGACGCCATGGAGATGGACGCCGAAAAGGCAGCGACCTAAAGAACCAAATTGTCCGTCGAGACGGACACCCCCTGCGGCTTGGATCCTGAAACCGGGGAACTTGCCGCCACCGCGGAAAAATCCGCACACGCATTCGGTTCGGAACACAAACGAAAACGAACCGCTGCAGTTACTTCCGCTTCTATTTAAGGAGGCGTAATGATGAATGATGCTAAAACGTTGCCGGTGATTTCGGGCAACAAAACAGACGACAGCAGTATGCTCGAATCACCCGAGCACGTGCTGAGTACGCTTGAAAAAGATGGTTCGCGGCGCTGGCTGCGGCCGACATTGTCGACTGGATTTTGGTGGAAATGGCGACGCTGGATCGCCTATGGACTGGTCGCCTTCTTCGTCGCGTTGCCTCACATTCGCATCGGAGGCCTGCCGCCTATTTTGTTGGATGTGCCGGCCCGCCGCTTCGTATTCCTCGGACATGTCTTCTTGCCGACCGACACGCTGCTGTTGGCATTGGTGATGCTGGGCGTGTTCTTGACTATCGTCTTGGCCACTGCGTTGACCGGACGTATTTGGTGCGGATGGGCATGTCCCCAAACCGTCTATATGGAATATTTGTTCCGGCCAATCGACCGCTGGTTCGAAGGCACCGTAGGCAAGGGCGGCCAAGCGAAACGGCCGATCGAAGGTTGGCGCCGGATCGCTCGCTGGGCCGTGTACGTCGTGCTGTGCATGTTTCTAGCGCACACGTTCCTGGCCTACTTTGTCGGTACCGATCGACTTGCCGAGTGGATCCGCAGCTCGCCGATCGAGCATCCGGCAGCCTTTCTGGTGATGGGCGTGACGACCGGCTTGATGCTATTTGATTTTCTGTTCTTTCGTGAACAGCTTTGTTTGATCGCTTGTCCCTACGGACGCTTTCAATCGGTGATGCTGGATCGACAAAGCATGATCGTCGCCTATGACACAAAACGTGGCGAGCCACGCAAACGCGGCAAACATGTCCCCGGTGATGGCGCAGGCGATTGTGTCGATTGTCATCAGTGCGTTCGCGTTTGCCCGACCGGGATCGATATTCGCGAAGGATTGCAGTTGGAATGCATTAACTGCACCCAGTGCATCGATGCATGCGACGACGTGATGACCAAGGTGGGTAAACCTAAGGGGCTGATTCGCTACAGTTCACAAGACGCCCTGGACGGTAAAAAACTGAAATTCTTTCGCTTTCGCACCGTCGCTTACCCCGCGTTACTGGTGGCGGTGGGCATCGGATTCCTTGCCGTCTTGTCGACGAAATACGCTTTTGATGCTCGGCTGATTCGTGGCAAAGGCAATCCATTTCACCGCCATGTAACAGGAAACGTCAGCAACCAATTTCGGCTGCGGTTGGTCAATCGCACCAACGAGCCACGTGAATACAGTGTCGAAATCGTGAAGCCGGAAACGGCGATGATTCGCGAGATCGGCGACGATAGCCCCAAACTGAAAAGCAACGCCACCGAGCTTGTCCCGCTGGTGGTCGAAGTTCCGGGAAAAGTATTCGGCCCTGGAGGCAACGTCCAGGGAGAATTGCGGATTCGCGATGACGCGGGCAACGAACGCACGCTTCAAATGCAATTACTAGGTCCACGACGATGACAGAAAAACCAACCGCAACAAACCGCGTACCGGAATTCGACCGTGTCGCCAATCGCAACGCTGCAATTCGTTGGGGCGGATTGGTCGTCGGACTGCTGTCACTGCAAGTCGCCGTCGGGGTGGTCGCAATCATGTTGGCCACCGGAGACCCGTCGGCCGCGGTCCTTCCCGATTACTACCAGAAATCGCTTGACTGGGACGAGCAGCGAAAATCCGAAAGTGTTTCGCAAGAACTCGGCTGGAATCTGACACTGGTGCCAATCCCAGGCCAACAAAACGCGACGCTACAAGGTGTATTGACCGATGCCGATGGCAAACCGGTCGACATCGCAGCGGGCACTGTTGACATGTATCACTACGCACGCGCCGCGGACGTGAAAACGATTCCGATCGCCGCCAACGATAGTGGTGTCATCGTATCCGAAGACTGCTTTACCGCAGATGGATTGTGGCAGATCGAAATCGATGTCACCGATGACCAAGGCCAACGCTTTGTCCATTCCCAAGACCTGCTGGTCACTCAAACGCAGCATCGGCTGACGAAAGGAAATTAGCCGTGTTAACGCTGGCGATGGCAGTAATGGTGGCGAGTTTGCTAGGCAGTTTGCATTGCGTTGGCATGTGCGGACCGTTGGCGTTGTGGGTCACCGGCGGTGGATCAAGCCGGGCGACGATCAGCGCCTACCACCTGGGTCGCTTGAGCACGTATTTGATCGCAGGGACGGCCGCTGGGATTTTAGGGGCAGCCGTTTCGATCGGTGGTGACATGGTCGGTTTCCAATCGGCGGCGGCCAAGGTCGCAGGCGGCATGTTGATCGCCGTCGGCGTGTTCCGACTAGCAAAACTGCACCCCCGTTTCAATCGACCTCTCCTGACTTCTGCGACAAGCTCGGGCCCTTCGACCGTCGCAGCAGTGCTGAAGCGATTTAAACCGCTGCTGGATCGACAAACGGCAGTGTCACGAGCCTATCTAGGCGGATTGATCACCACTTGGCTGCCATGCGGTTGGCTGTATCTGTTTGTGCTGGTCGCTGCGGGAACCGGCGGCGTATTGTCCGCCGTGGTGGTGATGTTTGCTTTTTGGATCGGAACGCTGCCGGCTCTGACCACGATGTTGGTGGGCATTCACTCGTTGACGCCTAAGCTGCGAGGCATGCTGCCGATCGCCGCCAGTGTGTTTTTGATTGTCACTGGACTGTACACCGTGACCGGGCGAGCAGCAGTGGATGTTTCCAGCTTGGTCGCCCCAAGTCTAGGCGATGAAATCACGGCCACCTCGCTGATCGATCTGAAAGACGAACCGCTACCGTGCTGCGCCGAAACAACGGCCGACGGCGCGCCGAGCGCGTGCCCATGCTGTGCCAGCAACGAACTTAGCGAAGAATCATTGACGACGTCTTCTGACACTCCCAATGACGCGTCGGACAACAACCGAGCCGACGTCCCATGAGCTCGGCAACGGATCAACCGCAAACCCAACAAAGCGTCGATTGCGTCCACTGCGGCTTGCCTGCACCGAGGCCGGTTGATGCATCAGAGCCTGCGTTTTGCTGCAATGGCTGCAAAGGGGCCTGGGAACTGATTCATGGTTGGGGACTCGAGGACTATTACGCGCTGCGTGATTGTGGGCCTTCGGAGACGCTTGGCGATCGAGGGCGTGATTCGTTTGACGATCTCGACGATCCCAAACTGTTGTTTCCTTCGGTGGTTAAAAAGGGAGTTGGTCCCAATGGCATCGAATTGGCTCGGGTCCGCTTGTCGATCCGCGGGCTGCACTGTGCCGCATGTGCATGGTTGATCGAGCAAGCCCCGAACCATGTCGCGGGCTGGCATTCGGCGTCAGTGCAAATGCATTCGCGATCGGTCGAATTGGTCTACGATCCGGCGATCGTCCGACTAAGCCAATTGGGCCGGTTATTGAAAACGATCGGCTATCACGTGGTGCCGCTTGATACGACGAGCGAGCGAGACGCCAGCAGCGAAGAGAGTCGGCGACTGCTGGTTGACGTTGCCATTGCCGGTTTTTGTGCGATGAATGCGATGTGGATCGCCGTCGCACTGTATGCCGGTGCGTTTTCGGGAATCGAAGAGTCGCAGCGCAACCTGTTGCGGTTCACCGGGGTGGGGTTGGGGGTTGCCGCGGTGATCTCTCCTGGACGCGTTTTCCTGCGTGGTGCGATAGCGTCGATTCGCTTACGAGTGCCGCACATGGATTTGCCGGTCGCACTGGGGTTGTCCGCAGGGGTGATCGCCAGCATTTACGGATTGTTTGAAACCAGCTCGGAAGTTTACTTTGATTCGATTGCGACGCTTGTCTTCTTTTTGTTGGTCGGCCGCTGGGTACAGCTTCGCCAACAACACTCGGCAGGTCGTGCGATCTCGGCGCTACTGAGTTTGACGCCCAACGCAGCCACGCGAGTGAACGAGGACGGAACACTCAACCGTGTTCCGGCATCCGACATTCAATTGGGCGACATCGTCAAGGTGGATCCTGGTGAAAGCGTGCCGGTCGATGGACGCGTGGTGTGGGGAGAATCGCAGATCGACCGATCGCTGTTGACTGGCGAAAGCCGTCCGGTTGCGATCGGGGTGGGTTCGGATGTGGAAGCAGGCACCGAAAACATCGCAGCGGTGATTCACCTCGAAACGACCGCGATTGGCGATGCCACTCGGCTCGGCGCCCTGTCACAATCGGTTGCCGAGGCGGCGGCCAGCAAGACACCGATCGTCCAATTGGCCAATCGCGTGGGCGGATGGTTTGTCAGCGTGGTGATGGTGCTTGCGGTTATCACCGTCGCGGCATGGTGGCATGTGGATCCGTCGCTCGCGATCAATCACAGTGTTGCTTTATTGATTGTCGCGTGCCCTTGCGCATTGGCGCTCGCCACTCCGTTAGCGATTGCCGTGGCGGTCGGCCGACTCGCCGAACGACGCATTCTTGTCCGCTCGGGCGAATCGCTGGAACAGTTCTCTAAACCGGGCACGATCTTTTTCGACAAAACGGGAACGCTCACCCAAGGCCGAATGCAAGTCACCCATTGGTTCGGCGAGCCGGAGATTCTTCATTGTGTGCAAGCGATCGAGTCGACCATTGGGCACCCCATCGCCCGAGCCATCACCGAGTACAAACACAACCATCACGTCGACTCGATCGAGGCCACCGAGGTTCAAAACCGAGTCGGAGTCGGTGTCGAAGGCATTGTCCAAGGACGATCGTTCACAATTGGCAGCTTGAAGCTTGTCGATCAGATGGGGATTGCCGTATGCCCGCTCGAGCAAGAACAAATCGACACGATTTTGGCATCGGGAGCGACCCCAATCTTGGTGGTCGTCGGCGACCGGATCGAGGCCGTCTTTGGTGTCAGCGATCCGGTCCGCAACGAGGCGATGCAAGTCATCGGCCAATTGCGCGAAAGCGGATGGAAGGTTGCGATGTTGTCGGGCGATCATGCATCGATTGTCAGCGAGGTCGCCAATCGGATCGGTATCGACGCCGATTTGGCCTTGGGGGACCAATCACCGGAACAAAAATTAGCGGCGATCCAGCAAGCCAAACGTGATGGTCATGTGGTCGCGATGGTCGGTGATGGCGTCAACGATGCGGCAGCACTTGCGGCGGCCGACGTGGGTGTTGCGCTTCGCGGCGGGGCGAACGCGAGTCTTGCCGCCGCCCCCATTTTGATCGGCAATAGCCGGATCGATGGCATTGTCACATTGACTCGGACCGCGAAGCGAACGGCACGTTCAATTCGTCAAAATTTTGCGGTTTCAATTGGCTACAATGTGATTGCCGCGGTATTGGCGATGACCGGAATCATCAGCCCGCTAATCGCAGCGATCTTGATGCCGATCAGCTCGTTGACTGTTATGACGATGACGCTTGCCACGCCCGTTGTCGATGCGTCCGCAGATGATGCCGAGAAGTCCGCTCCCTCGCTTCGCAACCGAAGATCTCTTGTTGAGGAATCGATCGCATGAGTGTTTTGACAATCGCGTTGCCAATTGCCTTGCTATTGGGTGGATCGGCGCTGGTGGCCTGCATTTGGTCGATTCGTCATGGCCAATTTGATGATCTTGATTCGGCGTCAGTCCGCATCTTGGTCGACGAGAAGCGGCTTGATGATTCGCGGCCGAACAAAACCGGCAGCAGCGATCACCGCAAGTGAGGGAATCATCGGTGACCGCATCCGCAGATTGCTCCAGTAAATCGAGTGGACGGCCGACAATGTGATGACCAGCGCGATGATCGCCCACCACGACGGAGCCAAAACAACTCGGCCGATGCGATAGAGTCCGACGATCGTCGCGAACCAAAAGGCCAGATAATAAAGCGTCACGATCACGATCGGGGGCCATGATCGACCGGCAACATGGTGCGGCATCGGACTCCACAATCGCCCCAAACGTACGAAACAGGACCACACAAACATCGATGGTTCGCGTGCAATCGTTGCCTTAGCCGCCTGGTACGACCACTGGTCATCCTCGTGTTCACTGAGCGATCGAGCCGGCGGCAACTCCGCAGTGGGATCAGACCAATCGGTTTGCCAAAAAGATTCGCTTGTTGGATCGCCCTGGAAACGATGCTGATAAGTTTCGAGAAACGGTTCGGCATCCCAAGCTTCACCAAACTTGCCATGGCGAAGGTAGTCATAGAACGAGGGATTGTTGGCCAACAGCAGCGTGTAACCTCCGTGGCTGGTCGCCCAGACAGGATGCCCCACTGCGATTTGATTTCGAACCGTCCATAACCCGACGACCAACACCATGATCGTGACGGCCGAAAACGTGCACGCCAAACGACGAATCCAGCAGATTTGGGTGCTGAACAAGATCGCGGGCAACATCAGCACCGCCCAAACCAAAAAGGTGGGACGACATAGATATGCCAACGCAAGCAAAACCGCAAATATCAATGCCTTGGCCAGCGTCGGCGATGGCATCCAGCGGCATACCCAAAACCAAACGCACAACGTCGCCAGAGCCGCCGCGATCGTTTCTGTCATCACCAGCGTCGACTGCTGGAGCAGAATCGGATCGATAATCACCAGCACCGCAGCCAAAATACTTGCCCGGCTGTAACGTCCCCCGTCGATTAATCGCGATGCGATCGATAAAGTGCATACAGCGGTCAACACGCCAAGCCCCAGATGCAGTAGGCCGACAAGCACACGATGCACGTGGTGATCGACCGTAAGCCACGACAGCAGATAGGGATACAGCGGCGGGCGAAAGGCGGTGGGCTTGGCGGACAAGACCGTGCCGTTGCCTGGGTCGATCGTCGCGGGTAACCCGAAAACCCTGGTTTGGGAAAGTGTTTCGGCGATCACTCGATACGCATCGGGATCTTGATCAAATTGATCCAGGTTGCTCAGCACCACCCCGCCTCGAACGACCAGCGCCAACACAATGATGCCAACGAACTTCATTCGGTTAGACAGAGCGGATGGAGTCCAATGGGGCATGGGCAATGCAGGAATCGATAACGAGAGAGCCAGTTTGATACCCGCAATATTAGCCGAGCCTAGCATGGACTGCGAGCGAGCACGATGAACAAACCGACCCGCACGAACCGAAAAGCAGCGAGCATGGCTTCGCGTTTGATTCAATTCCGCGTGGTTTTATCGCTGCTTGGTTTGCTGATTTTTGCTGCGGCGATGCCGTTTTCACAGCAGCTAAAACTTGATCGCAGCATCATGGCGATGTTCGCGCCCACCGATTCAACGCTGATCGAATATCAAACGCTGCAAAATGCATTTGGCGGCAATGCGGTTGCGATGGTGGTCTACCCCGATACCGATTTGATGTCTAATGCGGGGTTGCAGCGTAGTGACGCGATCGCGTCGGAAATCCGACAGATCGAAGGGGTAGACGGCATTTTATCGCCATCGACGCTGAATGCAGCCGTTGAAAAGGTTCGTCCCGGCAGCTTCTTTCGCAGCAAATCAGACGTTCCTGGGTTGGCGCGGCGAGATGACATCGTGGCACGCGGCATCGAACATTTGTTCGAAGGCTACACTCATTCGGACGACCATCAACTCGCTGCGGTTGTGGTGATGTTGTCACCGAAACATCCGCCTGCGGCGATTGAGTCGCTGCAAGCAATTGCCAGCAAGCTTCCCGATCAATACGAATCCATCACCGCCCCCGGCGTGGTGGTAGGCGAACCGGTGCTGATTCACGATGGGTTCGAGCTGATTGAGCGTGACGGACGCAAATTGACGACCGTGACGCTGATTCTATTGAGCATCGTAGTGCTGGTGACACTGATGGATCTGCGTTTTGTTGCCTTGACCGGTTTGGTTGTGGTTTGGTCGATCGTGGTGACCGAAGCAACGCTGGTCCTGTTGGGGCTCGATCAATCGCTGGTCTCGACGATCATGCCCGCAATCATCACGGTGATCGCGGTCGCAGCGGTATTGCATTTGGGCACCAAATTCCAAGACGGTCGGGCCAAAGGACTCAGCCGGCACGATGCCACATGGCGGTCATTTTCACTTTTGGTCGTGCCAATCCTGTGGACTTGTTTGACGGATGCCGCAGGTTTCGCGGCGCTGGGATCGTCACGAATTTTGCCGGTCCGTCAATTTGGTGCAATGATCGCCATCGCCTCGATCGCAGTGTTTGTTGCCATCGTTTTTTTCGCAGGTGCCACGATGATGTTGCCTGAATTGAGTTTCGGCAAATCATTGCACCGCATGCAGCGACGAATGACCCGCAGCGTCAGCCGACGCTGCACTCGGATCGCGACTGCATTTGTGTCACAGCGAAAAATTGCGATCCTGCTGGCTTTGGTGCTGCTAGGGGTTTCGGTCATCGGGACATGGCAAGCGAAACCCGAAACCAGCTTTTTGAACAATTTCCGTAGCGACAGTGCGATCGTACTCGCGTATGACCAAGTCGAGCAGCAATTTGGCGGCGCGGGAGTCTGGGACATCCTGTTGCCCGCCCCGGCTTCGTTGACTCGCGACTACTTGAAACAAGTTCTGCTGATCGAGCGAGACCTACGCGGTATCGAGGTCGACGGGGCAAAATTGACCAAGGTCTTGAGCATGGCTGACGCAGAATATGTTGTCGGCAAGACACCGATATTAAAGTATGCGCCTCCGTCATTGCGGATGACTGGAATGCGAGCCACGATGCCCGAGTTTGTTGACGCGTTACTCAATTCGGCCGACACGCAACCGCGTCGTCTGCGAATCATGCTCCGTAGCGAGGAACAATTGCCAGCGGAATTAAAAACGCAACTGATTGCCGAGGTACAGCGGGTTGTTGACGAACATACGCAATCCGAGGCGTGGAAAAACGCGTTCACGTCGCCGCCCGAATCTCAGGCGATTGTTACCGGCTATTACGTCATGATGTCGCGACTGGTTTCACAATTGGTCGGTGACCAGTGGCGGTGTCTGGGTTTTGCCGGAGTATTGGTGTGGTTGCTGTTGTGGATCGCCACACGATCGCTTCGCTTGGCGTTTGCTGCGTTGTTGCCGAATCTGCTGCCTGCCTTTGTGGTGTTGGCAACCGTGGGCTGGATTGGCGGCAAGATCAACATGGGCGCGGCAATGATCGCAGCGGTCTCGATCGGACTGACGATCGACGGATCGGTTCACCTGTTGGCCATCTACCGACGTTATCGCCGACATGGCCATCGGATCACCGTGGCGGTTACGCACGCAGCCGGAAACGTCGGCGTCCCCGTCTTGTTGGCAACGTGTGCGTTGGTTTTCGGGTTCAGCATCTTGTCGACTAGCGAATTTATTCCCACTGCCACCTTTGGCACGCTGGTCGCGGCCACATTGCTACTGGGAACGCTGGTCAATTTGACGCTGCTACCCGCATGCGTCGCGCTAATCGATCGCGACGACGCGAATTAGCCATGATGCAGTTGGGGCAACCTAGAAGTACGCCAAGCAGCTAGGCGAGAGTCTTTCCGTATATCAGCCGCTTTGGCGCTAGCGGGCTGTGGATTTAATGAGCCGCTCGCGCGTCAGCGGCCGGGTTCCACGCATCACCCGGTGCCTTACGGCCCTCGGCTCACCAATGCGATTTAATGACGTTTTCTGTGCCAAGCGGTGGCTGATGGACTGCCTCGTCTGTCATGGGTGTATTCGACGGACTAGGAAGTCCGTCGTACGACCAAGTCAACAGCCTGCGAGCGTCCAAACGGCTAATGGGATTTCACCCAATGATTCCTGCTTACCTGCTTAGGTAGGCGACTCGGGTAGGAGTTGGTCCTACCCGAGAATCGAGCTGCAATTGAGACGACTAGAATTCTTCCGAGATGACTTCTCGTGAGGCACGCGATCCGAGTGCACCCCAGAGTCCGTACGGGCTCATTTCGCCATTCTGGACTGGATCAGCATCCTGGTTGCCTGCTTCGATGGAATCGGTGATGAACTTGACTGCTCCGTCGCCCATCAGCACGTGGGCACCGCCTTGGTGCCGGCTTCCGATCGTCGAGATACCTTGTCCTCCGTCGCCACCGCTAGTGATGCAGCTTGCTCCGTTAGGCGGCAGCACCGTGTGCACACTGGCAAAGGGATGCCGACCGTCTGCCCAACGGTAACCGCGTTCACGCGAACTTCCATTGAGCACCGATTGTGATGCGGGGAAATACTGCGGACGAGTGGGATCAGCCAAATCGGTACATTTGCTTGGGGTAAACAGCGATGAGTAGTGAACGCTGTTGGCCATGTCGGCGATCAATTCTTTCTGTCCCAAGCTGGTTGCAATTTCGCCTGCGGCGATCGTGTTGGAGAGACCATCGAGCGTGTCGCGGAACTTCGTCGAGTGGCGATTCCAGAACATTCCTCGGTTGCTGCCACGGACCCACGCTGGAACTTGGCTCAGATCACTGGTCGTTCGTGCCCAAGCGTCGTTTTCGGCGTTCCAACCGGGCCATGCCGCGGTGCCGGACCAATCATAGAAGCCGCTGCGGTTTTTTCCGCCGTCATGACTCATGCGTGGGTTGTCGCCCAGGCAGGCGGCGTAATTGGTTCGGCCCAACGCAGGCAAACCGACGCCGGGGTCACTCGGGCAACGAAACGATGGGATGTCGGACGCCCAAGGTGAGAAACCTGCAAACCACGGGGAAGGCCCCATTGGTTGGTACTGGTCTCCCTCGGAATCAACTCCATTGGAAATCTGCTCCCACAGAGCTTGCTGTTCGACGAATGGCGTCAAGCCGACAAGCCAGCTCAAGACCATGTTGTTTTGATCGGCTCCATTGCCCGTCGCCGCAGCATCGGTTCCGGTCATGTTGATCGGCAGCTGGTTGTAGGCGGAGTGGTAATTGTGCATTCCAAGCCCGATCTGCTTGAAATTATTGCTGCAGCTCATGCGACGTGCGGCTTCACGTGCCGCTTGCACGGCGGGCAAAAGCAGCCCGACCAATACTCCGATGATGGCAATCACAACGAGCAGTTCGACAAGCGTAA
The DNA here is from genome assembly GCF_000346295.1 of Rhodopirellula maiorica SM1. Taxonomy (GTDB): domain Bacteria; phylum Planctomycetota; class Planctomycetia; order Pirellulales; family Pirellulaceae; genus Novipirellula; species Novipirellula maiorica. The sequence goes on from NZ_ANOG01000710.1 coordinate 12,996, forward strand.
AACCACTTGTCGTCGGTTTTCTTGTCGTCGGTTTTCTAGGAGTAGTAACAGGTTGTTGATTCATGTGGTTCTCTCGTAATAAAAAATCAATATGGATTGCGTGATCACGGTCACAGGGACATCACGGTCACAGGGACACAGTCACGGTGACCGTGAACACGCGTAATAGGATGCGAAGTCAATGCGAATGGGACGCATTGCCAACGAACTAGGAGCGGTTCATCGCTTTTTCTTCAGCGGTTGGCTCTTGGTTGTTCGATTCCTCGGCGGTTCGTTCATATTCAGAGGAAATCGCGCCTGCCTGGGCATCCAGGTCCTCGCGTGATTGACCTTCGACAACGTTGATCGGCTCGTTCGAGTCGCCGCAACCAACGGTGGAAAGAAGAGGAGTCGATACAGCCAGTGCCAAAATCAGTTGTGCAATAGTCTTCATGTGGGGGGATTTCCTTGGGGTGCTTTCGCGTGTTTATGGGGGGGCAAACAGACCGCCACAGGCCGCTTTGGTGAGTAACGTCTTTCGACGCGTCAGCATGGCTTAAAGGCGTCCGCTATTACGTTAAACAAGCGAAATTCTTGTTCCTTAACACCTCAAAAAAGATTATTTGGAAATTATCCCGCAACAGCTGTTCTTAACGGCGATTTGCCACCCAAAAAGACATCTTCTGACCTGCATGTTTGGCGGCGAAAAGTGCGACGACTGCCGTTATGCGCAACACGAAGTCCACGAACGCCGTAGCGCAGATTTGCCTTCGCTGAGCCTCGGCTTGCCGCTCATCTCAGCGACGTTGATTCGATCACAAGCATCGAACCAACGCACACGAGATCGCTATCAGGGGGGCGTCACAGACACCGTTTCAGCCGGCGAAACTCGCGCGGCTGTAGCGAAAGTCACAGAGGCTTTCGGCCACGCGAGCAAACCCGAAACTCTTTGCGAGTTTCGCTACAAAAAAAGGCTTCACAGCGCTATCCAAAGCGGCCAAATTACGGAAAGACTCTTGCCTAGCTGCTTAGTCTTGCTCGACGATTTCAACGTCGAGTGAATCTCGCAGCAGCGCGATTTGCGATTCAGGGAATTGGCCGGCAGCGACGATCACGCGTCGGAGGCTACGGCTTTCAGCGAGTGGCGACAAATCAGTCACCTTGGTATCGCGAATGTCGAGTTGCAACAGATCGAGATCATCGAGTTCCGTCAGATCGCTGATCTCGGTTCCACGCAAATCGAGGTTCTTTGGATTAAGCGTGTACAGAAGACTTACTCGAACGCCGGGCGGCCAAGTCGACGAGAGTGTTCGGCTGAGCGACCACACATTGCCACGTAGTCGCACCGTTCGCGTCGTCGCATCGTATCGCAATTCCAGATCGTCCGGTTTGTGATTGTTGATCATGACCCAAAAGCGAACGATTCGGACACGATCTTGGATCGATCTCGGATATTCCAAGTCATAGATCATCATTTTTTCCGCTAACGGCGCGCGATAGCGGCTGGAACGACATAGCCCGCGGAGCATTGCGATGAAGTCATCCGTATCCAGAAAACCTTGGTCGTTTACCTTGTCTTTATATTCTCTGGCGAACTCGGCAAGGTCAGGCTCCACCCCTTTCTCTTCGTCGAGCAATTGAGTTGCCGAGGCAAAGTCTTGCATCAAGAAGTACAGCCAAAACTTCTTGTGCCACACTTTCGACTCGGGCGGTGGAGTATTCGAAAGCACCGTATCGAGATGCTTCATCGAAAGTTTGACGGTTGTCGCAAACGTATCGTGAGCGATCAGCGGAATGCTGGTGAGATGATCGGATACGGCAATGGCCGATTCCACTTGTGCTTGCAAGCGGTCTTCGGATTTGTTTTTTTCAACAATGTATGCGGCCAGTGACTCCTCGGCGCGTTCTTTCGCCTGTTCAGCGGTCTTTTGAGCCACCGTCGCAAGGGCTCGTTCGGTATCGGCGCGGATCCATGCGGTTTCCGCATCCGCTCGGGCAGCCACAGCCGATTGATGCTTGCGTCGGAGCTGTGTGACGAAGAACGACAGGCACAGAAGTAGGATAACGAGCGATCCCAATGTCACGGCGCAAACATCTCGGTGGCGTCGATAGAACAGGGCTGCTTCACGCAAAATACTGCTGCGCTGCACCGAGGCACTGAATCCCGCCAGGAATCGAGAAATATCTTCTTGCAGTGAGTCAACGTCGGCGTATCGATCGGCTGGATCATGAGCGGTGGCTTTGTCGATCATCGCTACGAGCGCCGAATCGATCTGCGGCCGTGATTTCCGGTATTTCTGAATCGACTGCAACGTGACCATCTCACAAAGCACACAGCCAAGGGCGTAGATATCCATCTGCGGCGTCTTGCGAGCCACGCGGTCGGCCTGTTCCGGCGACATGTAAGTGGGCGTCCCCTTGACCGTGTCCAGCAGGGGGCCGTACAAGTCGGGATCGAGCAAGACCTCGGAATCATGCTGCGAATGATCACTTGGCATGACGACCCCCAGACCCCAATCACAAACCTGAGCCTCACCAAATTCACCGATTTGAATGTTTTCGGGTTTGATATCGAGATGTAGCACTCGTTGCGAATGAGCGTACGCGATCGCCTCGCAAACCCTCAGAAACAACATCAACCGCTTTCTTAGCGTGAACCGATCACGCTCGCGGCCGTGTCGCAACTCTTCGAGAATCGCGCGTAGCGAGCGGCCTTGCTTAAACTCCAACGTAAAAAACGGGCGTCCATCGGAATCGATATCCATATCAAAGAGATTGATGATACAGGGATGTTCCAATCGCGCGGTGATATGGGCTTCACGCAAGAAAGCGTCAAAGTGATCGTGCGAAAACTTTGCTAGTGGTTTCGCCAACGCGACGTGGCGTACCGTCTTGGCGTCATAGACACGAAAGACCTCCTTCATACCGCCTCGACCGATCAGCTGCGGATTTTGGTAGCGGTCGGTGATGTTGCTGATCGAAGTGTACAGAGGACACAACTCGTCAAACGTAGAAGGATCGTTGATCTCTTCGGACGTGATTTCTTCGGACGCATCATAGAGCAGCTTGACCAGGGGATCGATCCGGTCGTGCGAGTCATCATTGGATGTGGCGGGTTGGAAATTCATGAGGTTGAGTCCGGAAATTCAAGCTGTTCGCGCAGCAACTTTACTTCGTGGGCGAGTCGTTTCTTTACTCGGTTCTTTAAGACATAAACACTTTGCACGCTGACACCAAGATCTTCGCTGATTTGTGCCGACGATTCCCCTTCGGTGCTGCGTAGAAAAACTTCGATCGCATTGCCCGAGAAGATTTGCTTCATCCGGTCCAACGCGAGGTGAACGACGTGCCGTTGCCATTCCGCTTCAATACGCTGTTCGATTTCCGGTGAATCATAGGGAAGCTCTTCGAGATCGTTGACATCGGTGCTGCCCACCCGCTTGGCCCGTTTGCGTTTCCAGTAGTCGTTGGTGGCGACGTTCAGGATCAAGCGGGTCAGCCAAGTCCGAAATCGTGCTTTCTCCTCCACTCGGCGATAGTTGACCAGTTCCTGCCAAACCCGTGAAAGCACCTGTTGGCAAACATCGTCGATGTCCGATGGCGAGGTCCCCATTCCAACCAGAAAACGACGGATGAACGGCTCGTAGTACTGCAGCAACTCGTTCCAATCCGGGTGGTCCTTACCCGACTGTGCCCTTTCGAGCAACGTGATCCTTGTCGGCAAATTGTTAGAGGAATGGATTGGGCCAGCCATCAGTCGTTCACAGTTTGTCGAGTCGATGCCATTCGCTGGGACTGACTTGGTTGGTACGCACTTCGCCGTTACGATTCTCAACTAGGTTGTCGCTCGAGTGAGTGAGGGGATGAAGCGGGAGTGGAGTGCGGATGGATCGGAAGCGGACAGATTGGAAGCGGTGCCCCACCGATGGCAAGATGCCTCGATAGCAAACAAGTGCCGCAAACAAAGCGGAATCCAGCGAACTGAGGGGCAGAATTTCACCGTAAAGGTATATTACACTGCGGGTACCAGACCCTCAAGAAGTTTCGCAGGTCAAGGGCGTGGGAAGCGTCCCGGGCGATCGAGGCAAAGCACTTTTTTCCTATAGCGTTTGTGCTTTTTAGTGTGGCGGAAATGCACGTGAGCCTTTCGATCCATGGCCAATGCCCAATACCATCTACTTTGGTACTAAACCGGTGGCGTTTGTAGCGGTGCGGCGCGGGGCCCGCCCGGTCTAAACCGAACGTTTCACTCGCCTCGACCGGACGGCTCGCGCCGTGCCGCTACCAAAGTAGATGGCATTGGGCCAATGCCCCCCGAAACTCTCGTGACGAATTCCGCAACGAAATGCGTCACAGCGTTGCTCCGCACAGCTTCCCTTTGAGCACGTGCGCTGCGAGCAAGAAAATTCGGGGCGCCTCGGCCCAGGAAAAGGCAGCCATGATTTCTGTGGCAAAAATTTGATTTTCCGCGCGCATCTCCCCAGGTTGGTCGCACTACAGTAATAGATGCCATGAATATTACTGAAGAAATGACCGAATCGTGCTCGCGCGCAACGTTCCCCCCGCACGATCTGAGCGGTGTTTCCAACACCGATCTGCTCGAGGCGTGGAACAAGGACCACGAACCTGCGGCGATGGCGGCGCTTGTCGCTCGTTATAGCGTGATGGTGCTGAGCGTTTGCCGCAGGCGTTGTCGATCGCACGTCGATGCGGACGACGCTTATCAGACGACGTTTTTGTATCTGGCACGCAACAGCAACAAAATCCGCCATCCCGAGCGACTGGCGGGATGGCTGCACCGCGTCGCCCAACGTGCGGCGGTGGCGGTCACTCATTCGTGCAAACGTGAAACCGAAACCATGGCTGAACCGATTGCCACCCCTGACGATCCGCTGGAGCGTTTGACACAGCGCCACGAAGCAATCGTGCTGGACGAAGAATTGTCCGAATTGCCCGAGCACTACCGTGCCGCGATCGTGATGCATCTGTACGAAGGCACGACGCTTGAATCATTAGCCGCATCACTAGGCACCACGGTCGGCTCGGTCCGAGGACGATTGCAACGTGGCAAAAAACTACTTGCCGATCGATTGCGACGACGCGGCGTCGTGCCCGTATTGGCCTTTGCCGCGGCCAGTGCGTTGACCGTATCGACCGCGACGGCGGCCCAAGCCAGTGAACCGCTGATCGACTCGCTGCATCGTGGTGATCTTCCCGATT
>NZ_ANOG01000711.1 GCF_000346295.1 Rhodopirellula maiorica SM1
GTGGTGCCGTTGATGGTCATGATGCCACCACCGTTCCATAATCCGCCGCCTTCCAATGCAGCAGAGTTTCCGTTGACGGTACCGCCCGTGATCAAGATGTCGCCAGCCCCCGAGACATGTAGACCACCGCCGTTGCCGGGACTGCCCGCTACTCCACCGCCGAGGGCACCGTTATTGTCGAGAGACACGCCGTCAAGGATCGTCGTCAAACCGGGGCCACCGGTAGTTTCGATACCACCACCTGCCCGATTAGCAGCATTGCCGGTGATCGTCGTCCCGCTGCGTACGTCTAGGAAGCCGGCAAAGTTGAAAATGCCCCCGCCACTGCCCGCAGCGCCATCGGCGACATTATCGCGGATGTCGACCGGAGCCGTTGAACCGATCAAAAGCGTTCCGCCGCTATTGAAGACACCGCCACCCCCTTGGTCGGCACTTGCGCCGCTGGCGGTGTTGCCGCTAATCGTCGTGCCGTCGATGGTCATGGTTCCGGTGTTGTTCCACAGCCCACCACCTTCTTCGGCAGCGCTGTTTCCACTGACGCTGCCGGCGCCGATGAACGTGGGCGACGTACCAGTGACGTGCAGACCGCCGCCGTTGCCTGGTGCACTAGCGGTACCTGTGGCCACGTTGTTATCGAGCGTGAAACTCCCTAGCAATGAAACTCCATTGATCACGGTTTGATTGGATGCATCTTCGATACCACCCCCTGCGCGATTGGCAGAGTTACCGGAAATGATCGATCCCGAGGAGACAAACAGTTGTCCGCCGGGGCCATTGAAAATTCCACCACCGCTGCCGAGCGCGCCATTGGCCACATTGTTGGAAACTGTCGAGGCAACCACGTTTCCAACGATCATGCCGGCACCGTTGTTAAAAATACCTCCCCCGCCCTGATTGGCGGCAGCACCGGTCGCGGTGTTCCCGCTAATTGTCGCCCCGTCGATGATCGCTGTGGTAGGTCCGGTGCTCGAGCTGTCAACCAGAATCCCGCCGCCGATTGCCGCACTGTTACCGGAAATCGTGCCTCCGGTGACATTAAGCGTTTCGGATTCGGTAACCCACAGACCGCGGCCCGGGGTGTTGACCAGATCAACGTTCGTCAGATCAACCTGGTCGGTGCTTGCCGCTCCACCGTTAATGATCAACGATGCTGCATAGCCGGGATCCAAAGTGGTGACGTTCAGCAAGTCGCCCATGTCGCCAAGGTTGACGGTCAACGAGTTTGTCGGGTTGGGAATGACCGTGTCCTCGAACGTCGCGCCGTTGTCGACGATCTCGATGTCACCGGCATTGACACTGTTTTGCAAGGTCGCGTCGTTGGCAAATCCAACCGGCAAATTCAAGATCGTATTCGCTGCGTTACCCGCATTGATCGGTTCCAAACCGGTGTAGGTAATTGTTGCGCCGTCAAGGTTTAGGTCTCCGTTGTTGCCACCCGCCCCCGTCGTGGTGTAGTTCAGAATCTGATCGCTAAACGTACCGAGAACCGTGAGCGAGTCGCCTTCACCGCCGGTTTGCATGCCACCATTAAATTGTATGCTCGGAACAAGAACTCCGCCCGAGTAGTCAAGCGTCAGATGATTGTTGTCTGAATTTCCCTCGACAATCAATTGGTCGATTCCCGTAGCGTCAATCGGCGATACGCCCGTGATTTCAATGCGAATCGTGGATGCATCAACGCGACTTACATGAATGTCGTCCGCAACGCCGTCTCCAGGGGATAGGAAGAGGGTAAGAGTGTCGCCCGCCAGCAACCGTCGATCCTCCAATGACTCAAGCCGTGGTTTGCGTGAAATCAAGTGGGTAAGCCGGCTTCGTTTCGAGTCACGAGTCCTGCGGTCCTGCAGACGATCTTTGCGTGCTAGCTTGCCAAACATCATGACAACTCCTACCCGTGTTGCGAATCAAAGAAGTGTGTAAACCAAAAGCGAACCAATAGCCCCCTGCAGGGCTGTTGGTGAATCACCTGAAAATCATGATAAGGGCATCACAGCCCGCAAGATAGGAAGAATAGGGGGAGCAGCAGGATTTTTATGAGAATCTTCATGATCGATACTTGACAACGAGAATCACTCATGCCAAGTCAATTTGACCACACCTCAGCCCGCCACTGGTTGACACGTTGAGCGAAGCCACAATCTGAAAGTTAGGTCAGTGACCGTACAAACGGCGAGGAAAGCGTGCCCCGTGAAGCCATCCTTCGTGCCTCATTCTGAAAGCAGGCCGGTACGTAGCGAGAGGTCGAGAGAAGTCGCAACCAGATGAGAAGAGGTCTTTCGGTATATCGATCGTCTTGATGGAAGTCGCGGTTCCGATAGAGCTGGTGACCAAACAAACCCTTTGAAGCGTCCTTCCCTATCACGTTTGCGTTACTTTATCGCAGCGGAAGGCGGGCGAGACTTTCGATCTGCAGTCAGGGCCCCGAAGCACTCACGCCAGTTCCGCTACGAAATGCTTCACAGCGTTAGACTATAGCGCAAAAAAACGCGTGTCGAATTTTTATTCGACACGCGTTGCGGGTGGTTCGTTTCGGTTTAATTTCAGCTTAAAAACGCCATTCGGCTCGTGCGGTTAGACCGCTGAAGGTCATCGTTTCGCCGGCGTCGGTGAGTTGGCCGTCGCGGACCGAGTCGATGTAGCTGCGTGTGGTGACCGATTCGTACCAAGCACTCATCAGGAAACCGCTCGACAGCACCAAGTGGCGTTTGTGGCCCATCCAGCGTACGCCAAGTTCGGCGTCAAGTGTTGGTGTCGCATGGAAGTCTTCGTAACGATTCGAGATCACGCCGCCACCGAATTGGTTGCGTTGGTCGTAAGTCGCGTTCCATTCGCCCGCCATCAAGCTAGCCATCGTTTTGCCGTAAAGCATCAAGCCCGTCTTGCAGCTGTACGTTTCGAAGTCCAAACCACCGCTGATACCAAAACCATCAAAATCAATGTCGGTGGCGACGTTGGTCAGCCCTGTGGCAACCGAGACGGTTTGATCGGCACTGAATTTTTGTTCGATGTTTCCGTAGCGAACGCCAGCTAACCAGTTGACCGCGATCGAGTCGGTTTGTTTCCAAAGGTGGCGATAGTTCAAATCCACTGTTTGGAAATTCATCTCTTGTGACGCAAATGCTTCGAGACTGCTGTTGCCCGATGTGGCAACACTTGGATGAGTCACGTTAGATGCGAGCACGTTGTTTTGTTGGGCTGCGATCGAGCTTTGCGAACTGCCATCCCAGCGTGCATAAGAAAGTTGAATACTGCTGCACTGTGATAACCCCAGGCTGCCTCCGACGCGAAAACCTGCTTCGGCGTCCAGACCAACGATTCCAAGTGGTCCGGTTGGCGATGCGACGGCCGGATCAGGATCGGTTTGCTCGGTCGCGTAGATCAGATCGGTGCTGCCAGGCCGCAGCCACAAGAATTCACCGAACAGGCTGGTTCGATGTGCCCACCACGGATCAATGTGACAATCTCGTTGCTGTTTCATCTTGTGAAGCTTTGCAAAAATGCCGTCACCGTGATCCGATTTGCATCCGCATTGGCCCGAGGGGGCATCGCACGAACTGCAGTGACCAGCGTGTCGATGCGTCGAGTGCGGCGAGTATTCGGATGGATTATAAACCGGTTCATCAAAAACGGGGCCGTCGTACGCGGCGCCGCCATGCACGGGGGTCTCGTATTCAGGTGGCAGATAATCGGGGTCACCTGCATATTGCCCCTGCCATTGACCCTCCGACCCACGTTCTAGCTGGTTTGCAAAACCGGGGCTAACCCCATCAAGAGCGTTCACAGCAGTGAGAGGAAGTGCAGCGACCAAGGTTGTCAACGCACGTACGGCTTGAGTGCCAATCCAGTTTCGTTTCATTTTGCTAGTTCCTGTGTTTCATAATTCAGCCGGAAGAACTCCGGT
>NZ_ANOG01000712.1 GCF_000346295.1 Rhodopirellula maiorica SM1
CGACCACGATGTACAGCATGCTGCGAACGATTGCGGCACTGCAGCCCCGGCGAAGCGTGATCACGATCGAAGATCCCGTTGAATCCATCATCGATTCGATCAGCCAAAGCGAGCTCGATCCAAGCGGCGGAATGACGCTCGCATCGGCGCTGCGAAGTGCCGTGCGGCAAGACAGCGAAGTGTTGCTTGTCAGCGAGATTCGTGATCCCGAGACAGCCGAGGCAGCGATGCAGGCGTCGTTAACCGGGCATCTAATCTTTTCGTCTTTGCATGCCACCGATGTCGCTGCGACGTTGCGGCGAATGATCCAGTTCGGGGTACCAAGTTATGCGCTGCAGAGTGGGATCCGTGCGGTGTTAACCCAGCGATTGCTGCGGCGACAGTGCGGCAAGTGCCAAGGAGATGCCGAGCAAAAGGTGCATTGCGAAGCCTGTGTGGGCACTGGATACCGTGGCCGCGTTGCGATCGCCGACTGCATCTTTTTCGACGGTTCCGATCCCGTTGGCGATACGTTGTCGCGAGCACTCGATCGAGGCGTTTCGGCCGCAGAGATGCGTAACGATGCAATCGCCGCGGGTTGGGTCGACCTTCGCAGCCAAGCCGAAACATTGGCTCAGCAGGGCACTACCGATCTGCCCGAAGTCTATCGAGTGCTGGGCGAAAACTAAGTCCGCGTGTCGACGATGATGTCGGCGAGCGCGTCACGCAGGGGATCATCTTCGGCACCGCAGAATCCCCAGTGCTCGCGACGACGCCAACCTTCGGCGTACTGAAACTTGCCACTTTTTTCCCCCATCTGCAAACTGAGATCACGCATCGCTTGCAAATAACTATCCATACCTTGGCTTTCGTCGAGCCACTGTTTTTGGCTGGCGTGACAAGCGAGTGCTTCGACCTTGGTCTCGATCACATCGGTTTCGTCGACATACATGTGCGGCGTGATCCAATCGCCAAGCGGAGTACGATGACCGGGAGTTTGGGCGTGATAAACGGTCACGGGATCCATATAGACGGGCACCTCGGGATCGCTGGGGAAGTTGGGCATCCCGTGCGCGAATGCCGCACTGACGGCGAGACGACAACTAATCTCGTGGTCTTCCATATAATCGATCGGCGAATGCGTCAGCACGATTGAGGGCTTCGCCTGGCGAACGATAGCCGCGACCTTGCGAAGGTTTTCGGGGGTGTAGGCCGCTTCCATGTCCGGAAAGATCGGCTCATAGAACGTTGCACCGATCACCTCGGCAGCACGACGAGCCTCGGCGAGCCGTGTTGCAGCGCAGGTCGCACAATCCATCGTCGTGGAGCCACGCGAACCGTCACATAGATTGGCGTAGTGCAGGTCCCAACCGCGACGTGCGAGTTGCAACATCGCACCAGCCATAAAAAATTCGATGTCGTCAGGGTGCGCCGCAATGGCAAGAACAGCAGGCATCGTTTGGTTCTCGTTTGGAGGGATCACGTTGGTGAGATGATCCGTTTTACCAAACTTCGTTCACTGCGGCGACACTTTCGGATGCTTCATCGAATTTCCAACTTGTTCGCCGCATGCCCGGTACTCGTAGGGCCGGTTCGTGATGGCCGGCTTCTCGATGGCCGGCTTCTCGATGGCCGGCTTCTCGATATCCGGCTACTTGATAGCTGGCTTAGGGTGAGCAAGACGATTGGGGCATGAGCGTGGGAAATTGGTGCTCGGTCAGCCCCTTACCCGAACAAGTCCTGTCAGGCGGCTGGACCTCTCTCGACCACCGTTGAGCGAGGCGGCTTGAGACGGCATCGATCTTTCCTGTCGCCCCTATCGGGGCTTCTGAATACTGGTCCGTTGCACACCCCACGGCTCACGCCGTGGGCTACATCCTGACGTCCCTATCGGGACTTGTTAATGCTGATTCACTCGCAAAACCGTAGGCCGCGGTGGCACTAAGCAAACTTTCGAAAGTAACTGCGACGTTTCAAATGCTCTCGAATGGAGGTAGTGGACGAGGTTACGAGTCCGTGCGACTTCATGGCATGACGGGACTCGTGACCTCGTCCACTACGATGCATGACGGGACTCGTAGCCTCGTCCACTACGGTGAAAACTTATTGCCCAACGGTTCCTTAACAATGGCCGGTAGGAACCGGCCCAACGTTCATGGCCCTAGCGTCGCGAAGACGAC
>NZ_ANOG01000713.1 GCF_000346295.1 Rhodopirellula maiorica SM1
GGCAATCGCGGTGCAACGGATTCCGTTGGGATGTTCGGGAAGAAAGGTGTCGCCATGAAACCGTAGGTCTCGCTCGATATCGAATTCAATCGAGTGTTTTCCCATCCAAGGCAGGACGTGATCGGATTGAATTTTAGCATAACGCGGGTCGATCGATTCCGGATCCACGGTGCGCGGATGTTCGCCGCACAGTCCCAAAATCGCCGCGCGGTCGGTGCGATGTCCTTTTCCGGTCAGTGCCAAAGATCCGTAGAGATCGATGGCAATTCGCACCACCGATTCTGCTCTGCCCGTTTGCTCCAACTGTTTGGCAAAACGCTGTGTGGCGATCATCGGGCCCACGGTGTGAGAACTGCTTGGGCCGATCCCGATTTTCAGTAAATCAAACAGACTGATCATGGTGATTGTTCTTTCATCACCGACGTAGCGTGTCGGTGAAAGCAAGTGAATGTCGTCTCGTTAGCCATAGGCAGTCAAAGCATTCAACAAATTCGACTAGCCGTTTGGACCATCGCTTTGAAGCATTTTGTAGCGAAACTCATCGCCGGCTTGTCGATCGAAACAAAATACAGATTGCATTGGTGAGCCGTTGGCCGTAAGGCCTCGGGTAATGCAACCGACCCGGCCGCTCGCGCGTCGCGACTCACTGAATTAATGAGTCAAAAGCGTTAAAACGGCGAAGATACCGAATGACTGACTTCTGTTTACCGCTTAGTTGACCGAGTGAACCGCAGTGGTGTAAGCGGACGGGGATCAAATGCCACCTACGGCAATTCCGCGGTTGTTACCGCTTTTATTCGCCCAACAGCCCATCGATTTTTCAAGCACTCGACACGTATCTATTCTAACATAGTGGGTTTGTTTTACTCCCAACTGCGAGGGCTATTACGTTGCACGTTGCATTGACGATCGCCGGTTCAGACCCATCGGGTGGAGCAGGCTTACAAGCGGATTTAAAAACGTTTCACGCCAATCGTGTTTACGGAACCAGTGTGGTGACGTTATTGACGGTTCAAAACACTCAAACGGTCGACGCAATCGAAATGATCGAGCCCGACTTTGTGCTTGCCCAATTGGATGCGGTGCTCGACGACATTCCGCCGACTGTGGCCAAGACCGGCGCCTTGGGTAACGCCGCGATGATCGAAGCCGTTGCCCAGCGGGCTGCATCGTTTGATTTTCCCTTGGTGGTGGATCCCGTCATGATCAGCAAGCATCGTGTGCCGCTATTGGATGACGCTGCCGTCGAGGTGCTCGGACGACTTCTGTTGCCGCATGCGTTTTTGGTCACACCCAATGCGATGGAAGCGGCTCGGTTGGCCAACATTCAGGTGGATGATTTGGAATCGATGAAAACAGCTGCCAAAACGATCCATGCGATGGGGGCGAAAAATGTACTGGTCAAAGGAGGGCAGATCGGCGATGAGTCAGTCGATTTGCTGTTTACCGACGGTCGTTTTCACCAAATCGGCGGCCAGCGAATTCCTACGGAAAACACGCATGGCAGCGGATGTGTCCTGTCGGCGGCAATTACCGCAAGCCTTGCTAGGAACAAGCCGTTGCTTGATGCGGTCGAGCACGCAAAGCAGTTTATTCTCCAAGCGATTCGTACGGCACCGAAGCTAGGCAAAGGATTGGGGCCGCTGAATCTGATGTTCTAAAAACTTCGTTGCTCCGGACAATTTTGTTGCTTCGTGCAATCCAATCCTCGATAATTCCAGTGGTTGCGGATGTTCAATGTTGGCCCAAGGTTTGCTCAATCGATAAGGTCGACTTCCGCATCTCCGAGGAATTTTATTTATGCAACGGAATCTCCAACACGAATTGATGGACGATCCTGATTTGCCGCGTGATCAACACGAATTGGCTTTGAAGGGATTGTCGCGTCTGAATCGCTTTACCGGTGTCGCCGGTTTGATGTACCGACATTTGCGACGACGCACCGCTACGATTGCGGATCGCCCGCTGCGAATTTTGGATGTCGCTAGCGGGGCCGGGGATGTTCCGATTTATTGGGCCCGACGTGCCCGTCGCGACGGCATTGCCATGGAAATTACGATGCTGGACGTCAGCCCCGTTGCCGTCCAGACGCAACAGCGACGCGCCGCCGAAGCGCAAGTGACCGTGCAGTCGGTTCAAGCGGATTGTCTGGCCCATCCACTTCCACGTGGTTTTGATGTCGTTACCAGTTCGCTATTCATGCACCACTTGAGCGACGAGCAGGTCGAAACGTTGTTGCGGGCGATGAAATTGGCAACCGACGGGGGCATTCTTATTTGTGACCTGCACCGTTCACGACTGAACCTTGCGATGGTTGCCTTTGCCGGGCGTGTTTTATCGCGATCACCTGTGGTTCACACCGATAGCGTGCTCAGCGTTCAAGGCGCGTACACGCATGCCGAGTTTCAAGCTTTGGCGCAAAGCGTTCTTGGGGGCGTGATTGAGATGCATCCCGCTTTTCCGTGTCGTTTCCTCGCGTCGTATGACAAGCCGGTGACGGCGCTGCCACCGGCACTCTCAAACGTGGCGATCGTGCCAACCGTTTCGGGTGTACCCGTATGAGCGATGGTAGGTCCGAGTCGTTGTCACGTTCGCCGGTGCTCATCATTGGCTGCGGCGTGGCCGGTGCAGCATGCGCCATTCGTTTGCGTTCGCTCGGTGTCGCAGTGGATTTGGTGGAAAAGTCTGTGTTTCCACGTGCGAAGGTGTGTGGATGCTGTATTGGCGAAGCCGGCTTGAAAGTGTTTTCGCAGCTAGGGATTCGTGCCGATGTATTGGATTCCGGGATGCCAACGCGACGGTGGTGTGCTTCCCTCGCCGGGCAGCGAATTGAGTTGTCGATTCCCGAGGGAGTGGCGATCTCGCGCGAGGTATTGGATCCGCTGATGATGAATGCCGCGGTTCGCTGTGGTGCCAATGTGTCAATGAATTGCACCGCAGTCGTCAAAGGCAGCACACGCGATGGCGTGTCGGTGCAATTGGATCAAAACGGCACGACGTCGTTACACGATTATTCATGCGTTGTCATCGCAGCGGGCCTTCGCTCGGGCAACTGTAGCGGTTTGTTGCCTTGGACCGAAGTCCCGCATGGGCCTTTCGGAATTTCGGTAATGGCATCGTCGGCGGACGTTGATCCCGGTGTCATCTATATGGCCTGTAACGAAGACGGTTATGTGGGGCTTGTGAAACTGGCCGATGGACGCGTCGATGTGGCGGCGGCGCTCCAGTCCGGGCAAGCCTCGGGGGCACATGGCGATCCGATTACACGAGTGCGGCGGATACTGTCGGCAAGCCAATTTGCATCGATCGAGCTATCGGAATTCGGTACTGTGATGACCACGCCGCCACTGCGGCGATCGCGACGTGCCGGGCATGGTCGCGTGTTGGCGATCGGGGACGCGGCGGGTTACGTCGAGCCGTTTACCGGCGAAGGGATGACGTGGGGGATGCAAGGGGGAATCGCGGCGGCAGAGTTGATCGCGTCGCCGTTTGGCGACTTGAACGATGTCGGCGACGTCTGGGACCGGAAACTTGCGGCGCTGCTGCGACGCCGCAAACGAACATGCCGCCTTGTCACCACCGCGCTACGGTCGCCAGCGGCGTGTCGTATCGCCGCAGGCACACTTCGCCTGTTTCCGAGTCTCGCCACCCCTCTGCTGCGAAGCATGAACAAGGCTTAGATTTTGCCACAATCTTACAAGAAGTCGCCGTAGCGAAACTCGCCAAGCGTTGGTTTCACTGCTTGCTGCAACCCATCGGACCCCATCGCGATTCCCACCAAATTTGGCGATCAAACAGCTGTGGTGTCTGAGAAAATCATTGCAAAAAGGACGCTTCTCGGCGAACACCACCACGGGGTTTGATGCTCTACCTAGAAAGCAGTGCGTTTCTAAGCAGTGATCACAGGAACGAGCGTTTTATGCTGGCACGCACCCAGATGTCTGCTAAATAGCGATGTTTTCATTAGGGTTCTACACGTTGACGCCCGTTCTGACTAAGTTGTGGGCCTGTGAATGCACTAACGAAAACCTGTTAATTGAAGGCTGCGAAGCGAATGACGTCGTACGATGTACTGGGTGTAGGGAACGCACTAGTTGATATCCAAGCACAAGTCGAAGATTCGATCTTGAGCGAATTGTCGATCGACAAGGGGATCATGACCCTTGTTGATGATCAACAACAAGCGAGCGTTTTGAGTCGGCTGAATGGACGGCCACTGAATCGTTGTGCAGGCGGATCGGCTGCCAACACGATTGTCGCACTCGCTGAATTTGGTGGGGCGGGAGCCTTTATCGCAAAGATTGGCGATGACGAAGTTGGCGAGTTCTTTATCAAGGACATGCGAGACTTGGGAGTCAAGATGGACGTCGAGCCGGCTAACGGTTCGCCCACCGGTACCTGCGCTGTTTTGATCACCGAGGATGCTCAGCGATCGATGATGACCAACCTGGGCGCTTCGGCCACGTTGCAGTCATCCGATATCGACGAGTCATTGATCAAGGCGGCGAAGTACGTTTACATCGAAGGTTACTTGTTGACCGGCGAAACCACCAAAGCAGCGGCCTACCGCGCGATGGACATTGCTAAACAGCACGGCGTGAAGGTCGCATTTACGGCATCGGATCCTTTCTTAGTCAATATGATCCGCGACGAAATCTGGGACTTGATCACCGGCCCGGTCGATTTGTTCTTCTGTAATGAAGAAGAAGCCAAGAGTTTGACCGGAGAATCAGATCCGATCGCATGTGCTGCGAAGATTCATGATCATGCCGAAAACGTGGCATTGACCCTCGGGCCCAAGGGATCGATTGTGATGCACGGTGGCGAAGCATTCCCGATCGAAGGCGTGGAAGTCAAAGCGATCGATACCACCGGTGCGGGCGACATGTACGCGGGCGCGTTGTTGTACGGTATCACCAACGGAATGACATGGCGACAAGCCGGCCACTTGGCATCGCAAGCTTCCGCACGCGTCGTGTCGCAAATGGGGGCTCGCTTGGAACGCAAGTTTACTCAGGAAGAAATTCAGTCGCTTAGCAAATTGGCCTAACGCGACCACGCCGCCGCGAAACATGGCCGCTACAATTTTCCGTAGCGAAACTCGCCAAGAGTTTCGGGGGGACTCGCTGTGGATCGAACGTCTCACGCAACTTCCACTACGCTGGAAATACACAAACGCAATGCTTTACAGCTTTGCGTTACGGGGCTAGCCATGGTCGGGCGGTGACGAAACCGTGGCTAGCGGGCTGTTGATTCAATCGAAATGCAAATCGCTTTGGTGAGCCGACGGCCGTAGGGCACCGGGTGATGCGTCGAACCCGGCCGCTGACGCGCGAGCGGCTCACTAAATCAAGAGGCCGCTAGCGCTAAAGTGGCTAACATCCTGGTACATGCTTGACGCCCGAGCAAGTCACGGCTCAGGAAATTATTCCTTCGCGTTTGCCGCGGCCAACGATTCGAGGTAATCCAACAGCGACGCTAGTTCGTGCGTTGTGTAGTCGTTCATCACTCCTTCGGGCATGACCGAGATCGGCGAGGTTTGACGCACTTCGATGTCGTCCTTGGCAATCGTTGTCTCTTTGCCTTGCTGGTCTCGTATCGTCACGCGGTCGCTTTGCTCGTTGGTCACAAACCCGGTCAAGACAACACCATCGAGGGTCAAAATCGAATTGGTGACAAACCCTTGAGCAATCGTTTTGCTCGGTTCTAAAATCGCGATTGCTAGATCGGGGCGTTTGTAGGTCTTGGCGATATTGCCAAGAAACGGCCCTTTTTGCACTTCATCTTCACTGATGGTATGGCAGGCCACACAGTTGGCTTTCGTGAAGATCTGCTGCCCCACCGCCAGATTTCCTTTCATGGCGACCGCTTGCGTGGCCGCTTCGCCGGTAGACAGCGAGCTGATCGTTGCCGAATGATCTTCAGCGACCTCGGCGATCTTCATTTGTTTGACGATGGCTTTCGCTGTGTCAGCGATCGTGACGTTTGCATCGGATCGAGCCGCCAAGATTTCTGCGTCGAGAAGATGATTCTCGATGGTTGCCGCCGCTTGCATCAGCCGAACGCGTCGGTTCGCATTTTGCCAAGCATCGTCGATCGTTTGTTTTGCCAGTTCGCGATTTTCGGGGCTCGCGTTCGATCGAGACGCCACGGCGATGAGTGCTGCTTCGGCCCAAAACGCGGTATTTGAATTTGTGGACGATTGTATGGTTACCATGCTTGATGTTTGCGTATCAAGATGTGGTGCATTGATCAATGCGTTGCGAGCACGCACGAGTTCTTTGGCACCTACTTTTGTCGCTTCGACTTGCTGCTGCAACGTGACAAGTGCAGCGATCATCGACGCAGACGCCTCGCGATCATCCACGGTGCTTAGCAGCTTCACAACGTCTGCCAATGTAGCGGCCGACAAGTCGCTGCGGTCTGCCGCCGTAACGAGCACGGGGACGGCGTCATGTGGCACCTCGTTCTTAGCAATCAATTGGGTGGTCAGTTGACCAATCAAACTTGGGTCCTGTTTGGCCAATTGGACCAACCGCAACAGCGAATCGTTCGATTCAATTCGGTTCCGAGTCATCGCCGAGATCAGCTTTGCCGCCGCGTTTCCCGAGGCGTCCCGGAGCGTTTGCTTCAACACCGCAGCGATCTTGTCCGTTTCGCTCCAAGACGCAGGCTGGTAATAAGGTCCTCGTGTGTCAGGCCGGGTGCCCCACGAATCGCCGTTCCACTTGCCCTCACGAAAATGCAGGCGACACAGAGCTTCTAGAATCGCTTGCTTGCGATCTGCTGCCGTCTCGACAGTAAGCCGTTGGATCAAACCGTCCACGACCGCAGGTTGATGGATCATCGCCAAGCTGCGGAGGACGCGGCGCGCGGGAACCGAATGATCGTCCAACGCGGCGAAGCACGCGTCGACGTCATGATGTTTTGCCAGGCTACGAATCGCCACGTGGACGATTACAGGATCATCGCTGCTGAGGGAAGCGATACAGCGCTGGATTGACGCGGGGTCGGTGGCGTCGGCTTGCAGCGACTCGGCGAGTTTTCGTTGGTCATTTCGTGTCGCAAGTCCACGTTGTAGCAGTTCGTGATGAGCCGCGTTTCCTCGTCGCATTAGTTCACGCTCGGCTTCCATCCGTCGTCGCGCACTCGGTGATTTCATGATGGCGATCAATGCTTCATCACTGGCGGTATCAAAGTTTGGCAGCTTCGTCGCCGTGAAATCTTTCGGCTTCACGCAGACAATGTATCCCACGTCGGGGCCATTCCAATTGAACGTGGCGCCTCGCCAGCTGGCACAGTAAACGCGACTGTTGCCATCGACGTCGGCATCGGTGGGACGAGTCATGCGGATAAACGGCTCGGGCGATTGCGTTTCTTCGTAGCTAGCTCCCTTGGCCGCGACGGTATGTCGGTACAGGGCTCCGGTGCCCCAATCGGCAGTGAATGGGGCATGGTTCCATTTGCCAAAACCGGGCTCGTCGATGTAAACCGCACCGCAGCCGGAACCGCCACCGTAATCGGCCAACGGTTGGACACATTCATCGGGAAAGTTTTTGTAGAGACGCGGGTAACCATGGTCGTCATTACCGGTGAAGTGATGCAAGCGAACGTCCCATCCGCCTCCGTCGTTCGTATTGTCGCGAGCGAACATTTCCATTTCGGGGCTGATCGCAACCTCCAGAATGTTACGGGTTCCGGTCGAGTAAACTTCGAGCCCGGTGCCATCGGGACGCACTCGGATCACGCCGCCACCACGATGGGTTAGCCGCCTGCCATCAGTCCCTTCGGCGTCGATAAAACCAAAGTCGCCGCCAGCAATGTAAAGCCATCCATCGACGCCGAGGCTGACGCCATTGGTTGTGTGGTCAGCTGGCCGTTTGCCATAATCAAATGCCAAGTTTTTGACGAGTATCTTTTGCTCGTCCGCTTCCCCGTCGCCATCGTGGTCAATGAACGCGCTGAGGTGCGGCGGGTGCATCAAGTACAAACGGTCGTGGTCCCACACCAAGCCCCGCGGCGCATCGACTTCGCAAAAGACTTTGGTTTCGTCGGCGCGTCCGTCATTGTCCAGATCACGCAATCGGATCACACGCCCGCGACGAGGGCTGCGGCCAAGCGATCCGTTGCCGTCGGAGCTGACGTACAAGGTGCCATCGACGTCGGCGGCAACAAACACCGGGTAGTTCACCGCCGGAGGCGCCGCAAACAGGGTCGCCTCGAAACCGTCGGCTACTTTCACGTCCGATAACAACGTTGCTTCTTGTTCCTCGCTCAGTTTTTCAATCGTCGGATAGACATTGCCCTGTTTCGCGTAGGGATCGGGGCTCAGCGCCACAAAATTTTTCTTGTTCGCGTCCGCTGGCCACAACGAGCCAACGCCCTGGCCGCTGAATTTAACCTCGCGGATACTGCACCATCCGGCATTGCTAGAGATCCCGGTAATGCGAACAAACTTTGACGGCGAATGTAAGGTTAGCTCCTGCGGAGTCGAAATCACGTCGGATGCATTCGCGTGATCTAGCAGCAGAGACCATGTTTTACCATCGGCCGAGCCTTCGACCTTGTATTGATACGGACGATCGGAGAACTCCCACGCGATCTCGATCTCGCTAAGTACGTGCGGCTCTTCCAGTTCGAGCTGCAACCACTGAGGATAGCTCGCTCCACTAGCACACCAACGCGTTTCTTTATTACCGTCCACCGCCATATAGGCATCATGAGAGGATTGAGTGGACGATGCTTTGGCTTTCACTAGGGTCGCATCATCGGGCATCTCGCCTAGATTGATCGAGATCGGAGCTTTAAACTTTTCTTTATCGAGGAAGGTGACTTTGTTTTTGCCCGCGAACGGTTGCAGGTACTCGGGAGACAAGTTTCCACACGCCCACAACAATCCTCGGGTGACTAAATCCAAATAACGCGGGTCTTGGACGGTTTCGGTGTTGTGACCAATCGTAGTGCTAAAGCTGCGTGCGCCTTGCGTTTCGTTGGTCCACGCGACGACTGCTTGATCGACCCGAGCGTTGTTACCATTGCCAACAATCTGTTTGCCGATAGCCAACGGATGAGCACCCAACAGTTTGACATTGTTGTAAAGTTCTTCTCGGACCGTGGTCCAATTGCCTAGCGTCTCGGTGATCGGATGCTTCGTGTCGACAAATTGGATTTCAATCGGTTCTTGCGGACCATGGCTGCTCGATTGCAAACCAAGGTGTTTAAACCACGCGTCGCCTCCGGTGCGAAAGCTGTGCATGGCGCAATGTAGATGCACCGCGGGAATGGTTTGATGCGTTTGCACGATGCGGTCAACAATCGCTTGATCCTTGATATTGGCTGCGCACTCATCGTGAATGATCACATCGTAACGTTTTGCCCAGTTTGGATTTTCGTAGATTGGCAATACCGGAGCGGTAGTGGAATTATCCGTCCAATAGACATCGACCTGGACATTGGCTCGCGACTGAATCCCCTCGCACAATGCCTGTTGTTGGTTGGCGTAGTCGTGACAACAGCCTCCTGCGATCAACAGGGCTCGAAGCGGCTTGCCAGATGTGGTGTCGGCTAAACTCGTCCCCGCAGTCACCGCGAAACAGAGTGACGCAGCGATCGCCGGTACCAAACGGAGTGGGTTCATGACGGGGGGTGGGGTAGGAGGGGCGGGTTGAGTGAGGTGGGGAACGGAGGATTCTACTGGACAATCGCGTCGTAGATCAGCCCTTTTAGTTTGAATTCGGTGAGCCACTGGTAAGGCATGATCTGTTCGATCGTAATCACGACCAAGTTGTCTTTGGGGGACACCCAGTAATGCGTGCTGGCAGCGCCGCCCCAGCCGTACTCGCCAACACGGCCATCGGGATCCCAGTCGCTCATCGATTCTCGCACCGAGAACCCAAATCCAAAGCCGACGCCGCCGCGAGCCTCCTTGCCAAATTTGATCCATCCGACGCTTTCAGGAACTTGGTTGGTCGTCATCAGTGCGACTGTTTCGGGGCTTAGCAGGCGAGTACCATTAAATTCCCCGCCTGCGGCGATCATCAGCAAGAAACGCATGTAGTCCTCGGCCGTAGAAACCAGACCGCCGCCACCCGATTCAAATTCAGGAGAGGTCAGATAAGGGCTTTCGCTGGCGGCGTCGCCGAGCGTCAACTTGCCTTTGCCATCGGTGTTGTAGTTTGCTGCAAAGCGATCGACCTTGTCCGCGGGAACAAAAAAGTCCGTGTCCTTCATCTCCAACGGATCAAAGATTCGTTTGTGAAGGAAGTCGCCAAGCGTTTCACCCGAAACGACTTCGATCACACGGCCGAGCACATCGATCGAGATCCCATATTGCCAATCCGTTCCTGGTTCAAACACCAGCGGCAGTTTGGCAAGTTTGGTTTGCATCGCTTCGAGCGAGTCATCACGCTGCAGCATGTCAAGTTCCTTGAACGCTTCGTCGTGAAGCGAATTTCCTGAACGACCATAGGTGTAGCCCGCGGTGTGACGCATCAGATCCGCAATGGTCATCGTCTGTTTGGCGGGATGGGTTTCGCCGTCTGCTGCAACCATCACGCTTTTTAGTTCAGGCAGGTACTTGGAAACAGGATCGTCAACATCCAGCTTTCCATCTTCGTACAGCATTAGTGCCGCCGCGGTGGTGATCGCTTTGCTCATCGAATAGATTCGCACGATCGTATCGGGCTTCATCGGCTTGTCGGCTTCGAGATCCATCTTGCCGTATGCTTTGTGCATGACGACTTTACCGTGGCGAGCGATCATCACGATTCCGCCGGGAATGCGATTCTGGTCAATCGATTCCTGCATCGCGGCGTCTACTTTGCGAAGCGCATCGGGCGACATCCCAACGTCTGCCGCGTCGGCGGAGGGCAACGGGGTCGTGGCCACCGATGGGGACTGCGCATGCAGCAAACCGTGGCCGAAAATCGAAAGAACAGTCACGTTAACGATCGCACGAATCATGTTGGGCATACCGGTTGAAGATAAAAACAGCACGGTCGACGCAATGTGTTGATGAAACACGCGAGCTTCGACGATGAGTTCGAGTGCATTAAGACGGCGTTGCCTCAAAAGCCGCGCCTTTTCGCAATGGACTGCGGTCTCGCCATGCCGTTCCGTCGGGGAAACGATACTGGTCGATAAACGTCGGTATAAATTCGAGTCCCCATCCGGCGGCCGACGGAGTGACATAGTGTCCGTCGCGAGTGCGAACCGGATGCTCGACCGCTTCCTGTAGAAAGTCGATGTATTCGACCAACTGAGTGTCGGAGGTACCCGAGACAGCGATTTGGTCCCAGACACTGTAGTGCTGGATCATATTGCACAGTGCGATCCCTCCGCCGTGAGGACAGACTGGGATGCCGAACTTTGCCGCCATCAAGATGATCGCCATCACGTCGTTCACTCCGGCAACGCGAGTCGCATCGATTTGGCAGTACTTGATTGCCTGGCTTTTTAGCAGTTGTTTGAAAATCACTGGCGACGCGGCATGTTCGCCACAAGCAAAACCAAAAGTTGCCTCGGCGAATGTTTCCGCGAGATCGACGTAACCCAGTACATCGTCGCGGGCGATCGGTTCTTCGACCCATTTCAAATCAAAATCGCGATATTGCTCTAAATGTTGTTTCGCCTCGGGAACACCCCAGTATTGGTTGGCGTCGACCATCAGATTGCACTCGGGGCCGACGGCATCGCGAAGAAACGCAATTCGTTTGACGTCGTGATCGAGGTCGCGACCGACCTTCAGTTTAAACGAATCAAATCCTTGTTCACGTAACTTTTCAATCGTAGCAACGATTTCGTCGTCACTTAGCCCCAACCATCCCGCGGTGCAGTAAGCCTTGGGCCCACGTTCTCGCAATTGCGTTTCTCGATCCGCTACGTTACAGCGTGCGTTTTGCAAAATGGCCACCGCCTCGTGTTCGGTCAATGCATCGCGAAGGTTGCGCCAATCGATGCACTGGACAACGAATTCAGGTTCCAGATCAACCAGCAATTTCCAGAGCGGTTTCTCTAGCGACTTGGCCCAC
>NZ_ANOG01000714.1 GCF_000346295.1 Rhodopirellula maiorica SM1
ATTTGTATTGGCTTGATGCCGCAGCGAGATGCCGACGTTGGTTTTGTAGGGCGTCTTGTCTTTGCTGAACCGAGTATCGCGATAAATTCGCATCAGCGATCCGCCGTGCGATTTCGGGATCGCGGAAAGCATCGGTGCCGAGCGGACCAGCGGTTTGTCGAGTTGCCGCACCAATTCCACGGCAGGATCGCGCACCTCGGCTTGATATCGCAGCTTGTTTTCGTTGAACCAATCGCGATGGTTGTTGGTTTGAAGTTCCCGCAAGAAACGAAACAATTCGGGAGGAATCACGGGCTGAGGCATGCAAAAATCAGGTATGAGGGGGTGTCGTTGATCGCTCCGCGATCATTACGCAGCGTAAGAAACAAGAGGAACATCGACTTTACCGGAATTCCTCCCCACCCGCACACTCCCTATTATTTCTCGGGCTGTTATTATTTTTCGGGCGGCCGATGAGTAAAATTGTGTGACTTCCCCATCGAGCCGATCTTCCTCTCTTTCAAGGCCTTGCGATTTGTCTGCTCACGGTTTCTTTCGAATCACGGTTGCATCCCCAGTGATCTCGGTCGCGAATCCTGCCGCCAACGCCATGGCGATGATGCGGTTGATCGATTCATGTGATTCGGATTTGATCGTGTTCCCCGAACTCGGATTGACCGGTTACACCTGTGGTGATTTGTTCGCGACTGATTCACTGCAAAATGCGACGCTCGATGCCTTAGAAACCTTGGTTGCATCGACACGCCAACGTCCCCGTCAAACGGTAATCGTGGGACTGCCGATTGCAATTGACGATTCGCTGATGAATGCGGCCGCAGTGCTTTGCAACGGGCAAATCAAAGGCATCGTGCCGAAAACGTTTCTGCCAACCTATCGAGAATTCTACGAAGGCCGACATTTTCGTGCCGCATCCTCGAACGACCCTCAATGGATCGAACTGCTCGGCGCGCTGATCCCCTTTGGCACCGATTTGTTATTCCAACAAGGCGATGCCAAGATCGGGATCGAAATCTGCGAAGACCTTTGGACACCGATTCCCCCGTCAAGCAATGCCGCGTTGGCCGGTGCTAACGTGCTGGTGAATCTTTCGGCCAGCAACGAGACGATCGGCAAAGCCCAGTGGCGACGTGATTTGATCCGCAGCCAATCGGGCCGCTGTATCGCCGCCTACGCCTACACGTCGGCTGGTCCCGGTGAATCGAGTTCCGACCTAGTTTTCGGAGGCCACTGCTTGATCGCGGAAAACGGAGCGATCTTGGATGAATCACGCACGATCACCGATCAATCCAATGCCACGCATGAAAGTGAAACCGTGGTCACCGTCGACGTTGATCTGGCCAAACTGACACATGATCGGCGTGTCACCGGATCGTTCGACGACGGTAAACAATCATTGACAACCGCCTATCGCTGGATCGAAATCGAACAAGACGATGCCGAGATGCCGCGTCGCACTCCGGAATTGATTCGCTATGTCGACGCACATCCGTTTGTGCCCAAAGCATTTAGCGAACTGGAAGCACGTTGCGAAGAGATCTTTGCGATCCAATCGGCAGGTTTGTGCAAGCGATTGTCGCGTCTGTCGAAAACGACGACGTTAACGATCGGCGTCTCCGGCGGCCTCGACAGCACGCTGGCGTTATTGGTGGCGTTGCGAGCGTGTGACGCGATCGGGTTGCCTCGCCGCAATATCTGTGGAATTACGATGCCAGGTTACGGAACGACCGAGCATACCAAAACCAGTGCCGACCGCTTGATCGAGCTGACGGAAATCACGGGCGAAACGATCGACATCCGCCAACTGTGTCTCGATACGTTCCATGCTCTTGATCACAGCCCACTGGGAATCAAGATTGATCGTGATACGACTCCGGAATCGCTGCAAAAGTCATTTCTCGACCTACCATCCAACGTCGCCGATTTGAAATTCGAAAACGTGCAAGCTCGCATTCGCACGATGTTGTTGATGAATCGGGGGTTTGTGCTAGGCACCGGCGACATGAGCGAACAGGCGCTCGGTTGGTCCACTTACAATGCCGATCACATGTCGATGTACAACGTCAACACCTCGATCCCCAAAACGCTGGTGCGATTCCTGGTTCGCTACGCAGCCGACCACTACTTCAAAGACGAAGTGTCTGAATTATTGCACCGGATCGCTGACACCCCCATTTCGCCTGAATTGATGCCACCGGCGGCGGATGGCACCATTCGTCAAGAAACCGAAGCGTCGATCGGTGCATATGAACTGCATGATTTCTTTCTGTACCATTTCGTTCGCTATGGCTGCGATCGCGAACGCATTCGCTTTTTGGCCCGTCACGCGCAATTCGATCAACCGCACTCCGACGCTGACATTGACGCGACGCTTGAGACGTTTTTTGATCGCTTTTTCAAGAACCAATTCAAACGCAACTGCGTTCCCGATGGTCCCAAAGTGGGATCGGTTAGTTTGTCGCCTCGCGGTGATTGGCGGATGCCAAGTGATGCGGACAGCGACGCGTTCTAGCGCAACCCTTCCACGCCAAGCACATTTGCCCACGTGCCACTAAAACTGCCTAACCGTTCATTCTCGCTGACGCTTTGCAGCGATTCAAACAGCCCTAAAAAGCGATCGGTCAACTCACCCAGATGATCTTTGACGAAATCACCCCATCGCGGATCGTATTTGTGCTCGGTGTCGGGATTCGTTGCCGCCGTGTTAGCGGTTTGTGATTCCCGCGTCTGCATAATCAAATTGTTGCACCAATCATCAATAGCAACCGCCGACGCGCCGAGGGCAACGAGTTTGACGGCGTCATCGGGCGAGATGGCTCCGGGTACCACCCACAACGGCATTCCGGAACATTTCTCGGCATTCATCATCTGGCGTGCTCGTCGGGTAATGTCCGCCAATTCGAGTCCTTCGAGTTGTATTTCGTCCAGCCGTAGGATCAATCCATCCGGCTGGGCGGCGAGCAATTTTGGCAACTCGTCACCCATCCGGTACGGCCCCATCGAAACGAAGACAGCGGCCGATTCGGACAATCGACGAATTTGGTCAATCTTGGATTTCAGGTGTTCCATTGACGCCACGTCCGGCGGAAACGTGGCGGCCGGTACCCAACCGCCACCAGCAACAGGAGACGTCGCCGGAGCGGCTTCCCAACGTTGGATCTGAGCCGGCGAATACGCAAAGCGTCCTGACACGTCGCGCGCCATCATCAAACGTACATCCACCACATCCGCATCATCAAAATCGGTGACTGTTAAACCGTAACGCTCCGATCGATACGGAACGATCCTGCGATAACGACGATGTGTCGCTGAGTTGCCAGAATCCTCGGGTTCGATTTGACGTCCAGCATGAAATATCGATTCGGTTTTCGGAGACGACAGATCACGGTGCATGGCGGTGACCAGGATATCAAGTTCACCGACCGCCACAGCCAAATTGTCAGCTTGCTCCATCGTGATTTGGTACCATGGCGGATCGTACCAAAACAGAGGCAACGGCAGCGGAATGTCGTCGCCATGTTTTCGCGAGATTGTTCCTCGATGCGAATCCACCAGCGATCCGGTCCAAGGAGTAAAAACGGGTGGCGGCAGCAAGTGCAGCGGCGAGAGTCGGTGATTTAATTGCATCATGTGCGATCCGTACTGGCAAACCTAAATGTGTTGAACTAGCCTACAAAGAATCTGTTTGTAAACCGAGAATGAGCGATCCTTGCCAACGAAGTCGTAGCAGAATTCGTGTACGGCTTGTTGATTTAATCGATCTTCGAAAATTGATGTTAGCCGTTTGGGCGCTAGCCCCGGTTCTGTGGTGACGAAACCGGGGCTAGCGCCCAAGCGGCTAACTAAATCAACAAGCCGCCCGCGACTTCCGCTGCTGGTTTTCAAAAAGACTCTAACGCCAATTCGGTGCAACTTCGCCACGCCGTGCCTCTTCGGCGCGAAGCATCGCCTCGGGGACCACACGGCGAAACTCTTTTGCATCACCGCGAATGGATGCATTGATCAGTAGCAACCCAAGCCGCAGCAACTCACGCTTACGCAGCGGAGCTTCGATCACTCCGTCAGCCAAACTTTCAGCGTTACCACGGATAAATACCGAGACGTTGTTCATCGCGTCCCCCAAATTCCGACCGGCAGCTCCACCGATCACGATCATGCCACCGATCCGCCCCCACACCAACTTCGTGACCAACATCGCCACGAACAAAGAT
>NZ_ANOG01000715.1 GCF_000346295.1 Rhodopirellula maiorica SM1
AGCGATGGACCGTGCAAGCGAGAATTCACCAGCCCTCCCCGCCCGCATCCCGCATCCCGACCCTCCCGCACACGGGAGGGTAAATTCTGCTTGCCCTTCGCTGACACCACCGCTCCGAAAGCCTTGGCAAGATTTGACGATTAGGCTGACTCTGAGGAATTTTCCGAATTTCCTGGTTTTCGGTTCAGAGTTTTCATCTTTGGGGTCGATATCGCTAAGGAACGACCTGTTCCTTGGCCGAGCGTGCTCGGCGTCGACGGGAACAAAGGGTTAGCCCGGGGGGGTGATACCATTTCAGCGATGATTCGCTGGTGACCTGTAAAGCTTGTAGTCAGGTTGCTTGCGTTTCGCTTTCCAGGATCTTAATTGGTGAAGCCAATGCCTTCCGTTAGACAACTCTCCCCAATCTTCGTCACGTTTGTGTTGGGGACGCTGCTTGCGACCTACGCCGACGCTCAGACCACGACCTCGGGCCAACGTACATTTCGCAAAAACGAGCGAACCGCACGTGCCAATTGGCAGCCGGTGCGAAAGTCGAATCTGACTGACGCCGATGCGGGCTTCGTTGGCGAAAGCAAATCGGTTTCGCAAGCGACCGCTACAACGACTTCCAAGTCCGCTAGCAACTCGGTTGTTCGTCAGGCGAGTCATGTTCAGCAAACCGGTCACGGGGTTCCCGAACCATCTTATCCACCCCATTCGATCATCGAAGAACCGATCATTCACGGTCCGAGCGACGGCTATGTCGAACTGGAACCCTTTCACGGCCGCCCGGTGCCCTGCGATGCGATGCCAGGCGGTGTTGGATGTGGTTGCGGATCGATGAGCTGTGATGGCGGCTGCGATTCGATGGGCAGCTGCGGTTATGGCGGCGTGTGTGACGAACCGTGTGGTGCCAACGGATGGCGTCCTTGCGTGACGCTGTGTCTTCCGCAAGACGGTTGGGTGTCGTTCGAATATCTATCCTGGTGGCAAGACGGTATGAGCTTGCCGCCACTGGTAACGACAAGCACCGATGCCAACGTGGCTCAAGCAAATGCCGGTGTCCTTGGTCAATCGACCACGCGTATCCTGTTTGGCGGCGAAGAGGTTTTGACCGATCAATTTGATGGCGGCCGCCTTCGCATGGGGCTGTGGTTGGACCGAGGTCACACGTGGGCAATCGCAGGCGAATACTTCAAAATTGGTAGCGAAAGCGAATCGTTCTTCGCAAACAGCAATGGTGACCCTGTCTTGGCTCGCCCGTTTTTCAATGTGAATCCGGCGACCGGCAGTGCTCGTGAAGACTCGGAATTGGTCGCGTTTGGTGGTACTGGAAACGTTCGCGTTTCGGGTTCAGTAAGTGCGGTTGCGGAAAGCGAATTGCTCGGAGCCGGCTTCCACTTTCGCAACTTGCGAGCTTGCAACGAAGGCTGTAACACGTGGGGATTGTTCGGTTGCCCGCAACAATTCTGTTCACGCACCGAAGCCTTGATCGGATACCGCCACTTGCAACTGACCGAAGGGGTTGTCATCCAAGAACGCTTGACCGGGATCAACCCCGTCGGCAACTTTGATATCAGTGATCGTTTCCGCACTCGAAACCAATTCAACGGGATCGACCTCGGTTGGTTCTACACTCAGAACCGTGGCAATTGGACGCTCGACAGCACCATTCGCCTCGCCTTGGGAACGACTCACCAAACTGTATCCATCAATGGTCAAACCACAATTTCGGGTGACCCAACCGCAGCCGGCAGCCAGACTTACCAAGGCGGCTTGCTAGCTCAAGATTCGAACATTGGAACTTACAAACGCGATGAATTCGCAGTGGTCCCCGAGTTTGATATCAACCTCGGTTACCGACTGAACAAAAATTGGCGAGTGATGGTGGGCTACACCTTCCTGTATTGGTCCAACGTGGTTCGTCCGGGTGAGCATATTTCACGCGACCTGAACCCAAGCCAGTTGGCTCCGGCCGAAGACCCGCTAACGGGGGCCGCGCGACCTGGTTTCGCTTTCGACTCGGTTGATTACTGGGCTCAGGGAATCAACGCAGGCCTCGAATACCGTTGGTAGTGTTCTATCGTTCGCGGTCATGGCAGCTTCATTCGTCGTCGTGAGGTTCGATTTTGGCGGTAACAGTCAAGCGAACTGCGATGGCAAACCGATAACTTTGTACACATCGCGTCGTGCTGAATCAGCCATTGCGCGCCAGCAAAACAACCGTTCGATGCCCAGGCACCGTCGTAGCGACGTTCTAACGTCGAGATGATGCCCGCGGCGTTTCGCCTCCAACAGGACAACGATGATGGTCTTTGAACGACTTATCAACCGTCTCGGTCGCAAATCAAAAAACGTCAGCCGCAAGAAATCGAATCGCCGTTTGTTGATGGAACATCTGGCTCGTCGTGAATTGATGGCATCGGATTTAGGGGCGATCAGCGGGATTGCGTTTACCGACTCCGACGGCAATGGCCAACTGGATGTGGGCGAAGTACGACTCGAAGACGTTCAAGTCCAGCTATACCGCGACAGCGGTTCCGGAAACACCGGAACGTTGGTGACGACCGGGGCGAATGCCGACCCGTTGGTATTGACCGACATCACCGACAACTCGACGCCCGCCGGTGTCGGCGAACCGGTCAAGGTACCCGGGGAATATCGCTTCGAAGGCCTTTCGCCGGGCGATTATTTTATTGTCCAAAGTGCCGTGGCTGGCCAAACGGCGCCCGATCCGGTGCTGGTCACAATTAGCGACACCGATGACGACGGTATTCGCACCGAGTTGATTGACGACTTTGCGACCACCGCGGTCTCGGTACTTGCCAACGCAACGAATCCGACCAACACTGATTCGACCGATGCCACCGAAGCCATTGGCGGCAGCCGAGACATTCAAGCCGTCCGAACGAGCGGATCGGGCAACATTCTGGTCGAAGTCGACACCGGCCAGGACGCGTTGACGATCTCCTCAGGCGGTGGCGGTGTAGGCACCGCATTGGTGCAATACGACGGTATCGACAACGACATCGCATTGGATGCGGTTGGCTTGGGCGGCGTTTCGCTGTCGGGCGAGTTGCCTTTGGATCCTCTCGATCCCACGGGGACGCAGCGTGATTATCCAGGTGCCGGATTGTTCGTACGGACTCGCGCTGCCGATGCGGGGGAAGAACTGACGATTCGTGTCTACACCGATGCGACTAATTATTCGGAAACCGTGGTTCCAGTCCCCGTGGATGCCACCAGCTTTCTGGAAACCTTTGTTCGCTTTGATTCGTTCACCGTGGCAAGTGGAACGGGAGCCGATTTTCGCAACGTCGGTGCGATCGAAGCAATGAGCAACTTGACCGGTGACAACGACATTCGCGTCTCGATTGTCGAAGCACTGCGTCCCGACGCACAAGTGACCAACCTGGCGAACATTCAGCCGCTTGCACTCGCCGGAGAAATTTTCGTCGACAACGGAGTCGCTCCAGAACAGAACAACGGCGTCCGTGACGCGAGCGAGCCGTTGGTGACCGACCCCGTCACGGTCGAACTGTATCAGGAAGGCCAGACGCCAGGGACCGATACACCGGTCGCTACCGTCGTCACGTCAAGCGGTACCTATTCGTTCGACGATATCGTTCCCGGCAATTACTTTGTCGTGATTCCCCAAGCCATGTTTAATGCGGGCGGTCCCTTGGTCGGGTTCGCATCGAGTACCGGGAACGACCCCGCCGCCGACCCCGACGACGACGTCGATCAGGACGACAACGGAACCGGAGTTGATGGCGTTGGCATCGTGAGCGGTATCATAACGCTCGCCAGCGGAACCGAACCGACCAATGACGGTGACGATGCCAACACGAACTCGACTCTCGATTTTGGCGTCGTGCCTCAGATCGATCTCGTAATCGGTAAAACGCTCGAAGGGGCTCCTCCGTCGAATGTCACTGCAGGCAGCACGGCGGTCTTTGACATTGTCGTTACCAACAATGGACCGCTGACGGCGACCGATGTTCGCGTTCAAGACGTCATCCCAAATGGATTGACCTTTGTACGCACTCAGAACGGCCCAGCGGGAATGTCCCAAAATCTTAACGGTTCAAGTCTGGAAGTGATCTTGGGCACGATCCCTGCCAGCGGCCAGTTGTCGTTCCAAGTCGTGACCACGGTGGATGTGGACGGCTTGACCAACATCACCAATACCGCGACGGTCACCGGCGCCGAATTTGATTTCGACACGTCCAACAATAGCAGTGACGCTGATGTCATTGTCGACCCCGATTTCGATATCGTCGTCGACAAAACCGTTGACAACGCAAACGTCCAGCCCACCGACACGGTGACCTACACCGTGACCCTGACCAATGATGGACCGAGCTCGGCCGATGGC
The DNA here is from genome assembly GCF_000346295.1 of Rhodopirellula maiorica SM1. Lineage (GTDB taxonomy): Bacteria > Planctomycetota > Planctomycetia > Pirellulales > Pirellulaceae > Novipirellula > Novipirellula maiorica. The sequence continues at coordinate 4,361 of NZ_ANOG01000715.1, forward strand.
GTGGTGCTTAGCGATGTCGTTCCGACCGGATTGACATTTGTCAGCGGCACAATGAACGGCAACGCCGCAACGCTCAGCGGTTCCACCGTGACCTTCCCCGCGATCACAGTGGGCGCAGGTGCCGCCAATGCCGTGACCGCGACCTTGGTCTTCACCGTCGATGCGTTGACCACGGGCCAAATCACGAACACTGCAAGCGTGCCAGACATGTCGGCCGATGGTGAAAATGATGTCACCAACAACTCGGACGATGCCGTGATCACCGTGACTCCCGACTTTGACATCGTGGTCGACAAGACCGCCGACGTCACGACCGTGCAGCCAGGCGACACGGTTGTCTACACCGTCACACTTACCAACGATGGTCCAAGCACCGCTGACGACGTCGTTCTGACCGACGTGATTCCGAGTGGCTTGACGCTGGTTTCAGCAGTGATGAACGGAACCAATGGAACCGTAACAGGCAGCAACATCACATTCCCAGGCGTGTCAATCGCCAGCGGAGCGGCCAATGCGGTGACAGCAACGTTGACATTCACGGTTGATTCGGACGCCAGCGGTACGATCGACAACACCGCGAGTGTGCCGGACATGTCGGCTGATGGTGAAAACGACATCACCAACAACTCGGACGATGCATCGATCACCGTTATGCCGGTGTTCGATATCGTTGTGGACAAGACGGTTGACGATACCAATGCTCAACCCAACGACACGGTCACTTACACTGTGACGTTGACCAATAATGGTCCAAGCACAGCGGCAAACGTTGTTCTAAGCGATTCCGTTCCCGCGGGATTGACGTTCGTCAGCGGTACATTGAACGGTCAAGCTGGAACGCTTAACGGAAGCACCGTGTCGTTCCCTGCGGTTTCGATTGATAGTGGCACTGCGAACGCCGTCACCGCAACGTTAACCTTTACGGTCAACGCTGACGCGACGGGACAAATCGTCAACACTGCGAGTGTTCCCGATATGTCCGCCGATGGTGAGAGCGACGTCACCAACAACTCTGACGACGCCACGCTGACCATCGATCCCGACTTTGACGTCGTTGTCGACAAGACGGTTGATAACGCGACACCTCGGCCGACCGAAACGATCGTCTACACCGTGACGTTGACCAACGAGGGACCAAGTACGGCCACCAACGTCGTGCTAACCGATGTCGTACCGACGGGATTGACGTTTGTTAGCGGTACGCTTGATGGAGTCGCAGGAACGCTCTCCAACGGCATCGTGACATTCCCAGGCGTTTCCATCGATAGTGGAACCGCCAATGCTTTAACTGCCACGTTGACCTTTACAGTGAACGACGGAGCGACCGGCCAAATCAACAACACCGCTAGTGTTCCGGATATGGCTGCGGCGGGTGAAAACGACATCACCAACAACTCCGATTCAGCCGCGGTCACGATTCAACCCGATTTTGACATCATCGTCGACAAGACCGTGAACAACGCCACCCCGGCACCGGGCAGCACGGTGACTTACACCGTCACCGTGACCAACGAGGGACCAAGTCTCGCTAGTGACGTTGTGCTCAGCGACGCGGTCCCAACCGGATTGACCTTTGTTAGCGGTACGATGAATGGTCAAGCTGCGACCTTAAATGGTTCCAACATCACATTCCCCGCAGTGGACGTGCTCGCCGGAACCGGCAACGCGTTGACGGCGACATTGACGTTCACGGTCAATGGAACCGCCAGCGGCCAGATCGTGAATACCGCGCAAGTGCCTGATCTGTCAGCCGATGGTGAAAACGATGTTACCAACAATAGCGACGACGCTGTGATCACGGTCACTCCGGTCACCGACCTTGTCGTCACCAAAACGGTCGACCAGGCCAATGCCCAGATCGGCGATACGCTTCAGTACACAATCACGGTCACCAATAACGGCCCATCGCCTGCGGAGTCGGTTCAAGCGGTCGACACGCTGCCGTCAGGAGTCACATTCGTCAGCGGCACCGGGCCCAACAACACCGCATTGTCCGCCAGCAATGGTGTGGTGACCGTCGACGGTGGCACGCTTGCCTTGGGAGCAAGCTTCAGCTTCACGATCAACGCCACGGTGAACACAGGCGTCACGGCGGATCAGGTCAACACCGTCAGCGTCAGTACGTCAACGAGCGATTCGAACGCGGCCAATAACTCAGCGACTGCGACCACCGATGTCGATCCTGCGACCTCGCGAATCGATGGATTTGTGTTCGTCGACGCGAATAACAACAATGTCTTTGACGCGGGTGAAACGCCGGTCGAAGGAGTGCAGATCCAATTGACGGGAACCGATGCGTTCGGCAACGCCGTCAATTTGACGGACACCACTGACGCCAATGGACAGTACGCATTCGAGAATTTGTTGGCCGGATCAGCGTATCAACTGCAACGAGTCGATCGTCCGGCGAACTTGCGGGATGGTGGTGAGCAAGCAGGGAGCAACGCCACCTCGACGATCAATGACGTCGATAACGTCTTTACATCGCTTGGAATTGATGAGGCGACATCGGCCGAAGACTTTAACTTTGGCCTGTTGACCGCCGCACTCTCAAAGCGGGACTTCTTGGCATCGTCTTAATCAAGATCGCGTCACGCGAGTGGCTTGGCGAATTGTGCTTGAACCATCGGGAGCCGGTGTTTTCGGTTCAAGACGTTCGCCAGCAAAGTCATTGACTCGTCCGACGCAATCATGATCCAAGCGTTAAGAAGTTAAATGCTCGGCCTTCGGGGGGAGGCCGAGCATTTTTTTATGCAATCGCAGTGATGCTACAAAACGCTAGCACCTTAGCCCGCACTGGGTTGCCGGCTCGATAAACGCCAACTGCACGTTTCCGTACACGCGGATGTCCCATTCACCTGGGGGCAAACGTGTTACGTCAAAGGTATCTTCGGTCTCGGCGACCAGCACACTGCCCGGCGGCGCTTGCCGCAGGACTTGGTTGATCACGGAATTGAGCTGATCAAGTTCCTCTTCCCACATCACGTAGGGAGGCGACAAAAAGACGATCCAGGGGACGCCGATTTTGGGATCGTCCGGGTCATCCGGGGCCACCAGCAGCGTTTCGCTCCAGCGGAATGCGTCACCGACTAGGACCTTCAGCTTAGATTGGATATCGAGTGCCTTGGCGGTTTCGCGGATATGGCCGGCGGCGCGATTGGATTGCTCGATCGCCACTGCTTCGACTGCCCCGCGGCTGAGCGATTCAATCGCCAGCGCTCCGGTGCCAGCAAACAAATCAAATGCGATGGCCCCCCGAACGGCACGTCCGAGGATATTGAACAGGTTCTCGCGCACGCTGTCTTTCATTGGGCGAGTGAACGCTTCGCCGTGATAAAAGATGTGGCGTCCTCGCATATCGCCGCCAATGACACGCAACTTTGTCGCGTTGGCTTTGTTGCTTTTCAATTCCGAGCGTGATCGCCCCGAGGATCGTGGTTTCCCAGACCCACCGCGAGCCGGTTTGGAAGTGACGTTTTTCTTGCGTCGATTCGATTCATTGCGTTGTTTCATGGCGAAAGTATAGCGGTGTCACCCTGGATTACGGAAGTCGCATGAAACAGGCTCCGATTGACGTTTACGCTAACCACCCTGTTGCTCTAGACTGCGACAATTCAGGAAGGATGCCTGCAAATTCCCCGCCGAAGGAACGGCTATGTATCGTTGGTTGCTCTGTTTTCGCTACTTGCGGACTCGTTATATCGCTTTGGCGTCGATCATCAGCGTCACGCTCGGCGTCGCCACATTGATCGTGGTAAACAGCGTGATGGCGGGATTTTCAGCCGAAATGCACGATCGGCTGCACGGACTCGCGTCCGATATTCTGATCGAATGCCACACCAGCGGCGGAATGCCTGATCCTGAGGGCCATTTGCGCGAGATCGAAAAGGTTTGTGGCGACAAGATCGCCGGCGCCTCGGTCAGCGTGCATGTCCCCAGCATGTTGGGGATCGACTTTAACGGCCAACAAATTGCCCGCCACGTCAATCTGGTCGGACTCGATCCGGAAACGTACAACACCGTCAGCCAATTTGGGCAATTCCTGCTGCACCCGGATAACCAAACCGGTGTCAGTTTCGATCTGCGAGAAGACGGTTTCGCCCCCGAACGCGATGGTTTCCCCGCATCTGGATGGCGTTATCGCCGTGCTCGTGCCGCCTATGAAAAAGCACTGCAGTTTGAACGAGACCGCATTGATGCTTTGAAAGCAAAACAAGTTCAGCAGACGACGCCGCAGCTGGCCAGCGACGAACCATCGTCACGTCCCTCGTCCACGACATCGGCAACCGCCGCGCCAAGTCACGATGGCCCAACGATGTCCGCTGTCTTTTCGCCCGAACTGCTCGAAGACAGCGGTGGCGAAGCCCCCAAAGTATTTGACCCAGCCGAACAGCAGTATCCAGGCATCATCCTGGGGATTTCGACCTGCAGCAGCAAGATGCGCGATGCCGACGATGTCGTTCGCGATCACTATTACTGCCGTCCCGGTGACGATGTTCGCATGATGTTTCCCAACGCATCGGAAAACACCAAGGTCGTCAACCAAAAGTTCACCGTGGTCGATTTGTACGAATCGGGCATGAGCGAATACGACAGCACGTTTGCGTTCTGCCGACTCGATCAACTGCAATCCTTCCGCGGCATGATCGATCCGCAAACCGGCACTCGCA
>NZ_ANOG01000716.1 GCF_000346295.1 Rhodopirellula maiorica SM1
GAAGCTGGGCCGTAAACACCGCTTGCCCGGCGGCATCCGGTGCCAACGTGTAAGCTAGCGTCGCAGACGATCCGTTGATGATCGCGTGAGGCGCGACTGAGAACAGCGAAGCCTCTCCGCTGATCTGCGTGATCACAAACTCAGTCTGCTGAGCTTCAACCGTTGCCGTCCCATCGAGTTCGTCGGTGGCCCCCGCAGGTGCGGCTTGGACGTTGGTCGCCCAATCCGAAACCTCGACAACGCCTCGTCCCAACCCAGTGTCCTGATCTTCGATCGATACCACATCCCCAGCACCGCTGAAGATCGGTGCATCGTTGACCGACAGAACCTCGATCGCCACCGTGTTGGATGCGATCCGAGGATTGCTGCGGACGGTGCCGCCCGTTCCCACATCGACGGTCACGCCATCATCGGTGACAGTGTAAATGATCGAGTCGGTTCCAGAGAAATTCGCTCGTGGTTTGTATCGAAGCGCGACCACTTCGCCGCTGCCGCCAAGCACTTGTGTCAACGTTCCGCCGTTGAGCGACGTGACCGGAATCGGAGTCCCAAGCGACAAGGTTTGATTGCCACCCGGAGTTACATTCGCAGCTTCGTTGGCCGGTCCGACCGCGAACACGTCCAACAAACCAGGGTTGGTGCTGTCGCCGGACACGCGAATCTCAACTTCGCCATCTTCAAGCATCGTGAATTCAAGCGGGCTAACGGCCGGATCGATCTGAGGCGGATCGTTCACCGGTTGCACCTGAATCGTCATGGTGCTTGCCAGCGACGAAATCAAGTCACCACGCGTGGCGTTTCCAGGCCCATTGTCCGTAGCAACAATTTCGAACTGGAATTCGCCGAACACATTGGGTGCCGTGCGGAAAGTCAAACGTCCGTTGGAATCAATCGATGGGAATTGTGAAAAGAACTGTGCCGCTTCATCCGTTGCCATGCCCAACGCGGTCACCGTAAATGTGACGTCTTGCCCCGTATTGGGATCAATTTCATCGAACGCGTTGAACGGAGGACCCGCGTTAATATTAAACGCATAGTTGTTGATCGCCACGGCCGCACCGTCCTCAGGGACTTCGATATTGGGCCGGCTGATTTCGAACTCGGGTCGGTCGTTGACGGGGTTCAAGTTCAATCGAACCTGATTGATCGACGTCAATTGATCCGGCACCAAGGCTCCCGCCGCAAGCGAGTAGGTTTCGTTACCGGTACTACTCTTGTCACGCACAGTGTAGGTGAACGTATCGGAGGCACCGATCACATTATTGAAGTTGGTAGGCGGAACGTAATTCACTCCGATCAACACACCGCCGCTGAAGACGCTGGTCAATTGGCCGCCCAAATCTGTGGTTTCGGGGAAATCAAACAGCTCGAGCGTTTGGGATCCTCCGGGCAGTGCGGCGACTTCGTTGGACGGTCCAGGTGTAAAGACATCTAACAATCCGATCTGGCTATAACCCGATGTCGCCGATGGACGGTTGATCGGAATAAAGAACGGTTGTGACGTGTCTCCGAGTGCTTGCGTATTGTCTTCACGCAGCGTGTACGTGATCGTGCCATCACCGGCGACCGCATACGCTTGGTCGATGATCGGGTTAGGTCCCGCCGGCACAACTCGGTCACTGCTGCCAAGCACACTGGTGTTTAATCGCGGAGCGTCATTGACCGGACGCACATTCAAGACGAACGTTTTGTCGGTCGAGCGTGGATCGTTAAACGCCGGGTTATTGGGTTCCGCGTCCGTGGCTCGAACGACATAAGTTGCCGTGCCAAATTGGTCGGGCGCCGGGAACACTTCCAAACTGCCATCGGCCAACACGCGTGGGCTCTGCAACATCAATCCCGCAGGAACGGTCGAAAGTGAATCAACGATCGTAAACGACAACGTTTGGACATCAATTTCATCCAACGCCGTCACAGGTCCAGGCGTTTGGTTGAACACAAACCCAGGAATCGTGGTCGAGAGGGAATCGTCACGCTCGAGCATGTCGACCACAGGGATCGTTTGGAAAACCGGAGGATCGTTGGTCTCGGTCACCGTCAACGTCACCGTTGCTGGTGTCGTCGATCGAACATCGGGTAGATCGCGATCGGGGATACCACCGCCGAACACGGTCGCACCATCATCCGAGATCGTAAAGGTGAAGACGTCGTTTGGATCAAACGGCGCGCGTTCGTTGTAATCGACGGGCGGTTGGTAGGTTCCGTCAACAAACGCCCCACCCGCGAAATTGAACGTTAAGACCCCACCGATGCTAGTCGTCAACGACAATTGCCCGTTTCCGCCTGCCAAGCTGTTCACATCCACCGTGTTCGCGTCCGACGTGAACGCGACAACGCGAAGTGCTTGGTTTGTCTCGTTGTACGGAGCCGGCAACGAGATGTCAAAACTGCCGCCCACGCTTGGTTGTTCGCCTGCCGTGCCGGTAAGCAGATCCGCGGCGGTGAACGTCAACACAGCCGGGGTGGCCGGTTCGGAAACTTCGTCCAACGTCAACGACCGATCAAAGGCGACCGGAGCGTCATTGACGGGTTCGAGGAAAATCGTCGAGGTCACGGTGGTCGTCAGCGGAGCACTGGTTCGCGTTCCATCGACCGCTTCATCAACGCCTTGGTCAATCACCGTGTAGGTGAACAACACCTCACCGTAAACGTCCGCAGTCGGAGTGAACAACAAGTCGCCGCTGGCGTTGATCGAAAGCGTCCCCAAGCTTGGATCAACCAAGCCCACGGGGCTGACCAACGAGATCGCCCCATCGTTTCCACGAATCGCTTGGTTTTCGTCCGCAGCATCGACCGGCCCACTCATGTCATTTTCTAGCAAGAACTCCGCCGGAATCACCAGTGACTGGTCCTCGGTTGGTACCGGAGCGGTCAAGCCACGCGAGGTGAAATAGTCCACGTAGTCGGGATTGTCGATCGATACGGAGTCAGTCGCCAAGAACGGTGCGTCGTTCTGTGGCGTGACCCGAATCGAAGCGGTTGCCACCGTGGTCAATGGATTGGGGAAGGCCGGATCAATGGATCCATCGGGCAATACCAAGACACCATCGTCCTCAACGGTGAACAGGAATTCGTCCAAGCGGAACTCGCCAGGTGTCGGTGGCAGGTTGTCACTGTTGAAGTTTAGCTTCGGCGTGTAGTGAACCTCGATGAGCGATCCATCGACGTCAAACGTCGCGGTCAACGATCCGCCTTCGACCGTAATCGCCGTGGTGGATGCGTTGGATTGATCGATCGTGGTCCCGGTAGCGAGGTCACCACCGGTCACCGATACCACGCGTAGCGTTTGATTCGATTCATCAAACGGAGCTTGCGGGATCGCCGGATTCACATGCCCCGCAGCACCGACAAGCAGTTCGGCGGCCGTAATGGTCAGCGTGGTGTCTTCGGTCGCTACGAACGCTTGATCCATTGCTGCCGGAGGATCATTAACCGGAGCAATATTGATCGTCACCGTCGCAAAGGTCGAGACATTCGTCGCATGCTGGCTGATGTTCTCCTGCGTGCTCAACCGATAGGTGAAGGTGTCTTCGCCGTAGAAGTCCTCGTTGGGCGTATAGCGGAATTCACCGGTAAAGCGGTCGACAATTTCAATCGTTCCGTTTTGTGGCAATGCGCCGAGGAAATAGCGAACGGGGAACAATTGTCCGGACAAACCGGTGTCGTTGTCAAACAAGGTTCCTTGGGCTCCGCCGGCCAGCACGTCCAGCACCGTATCTTCGACGGCGTTAAACGTATCGTCGATCGGCGTAGGCAGGGCAACGCGGCGAATGGAGATCGGATGATCTTCGACCTCGCCACCGACGGCAACTCCGGTTGGTCCGAGGTTGCCTTCGGCACTGATTCGGAATCGCATCCACGTTTCACCATCAAACGCCGCCGCATAGGCCGCAGTGTCGCCGGCGATCGTCAACAGGTTTCCGCCTTCGATCACAGGCGTGTTGGCAAAAATCTGCTCACTCGACTCGAAGGTTCCACTTTGGTCGAAATCGATCCAAGCGTCCAACAGCCCGGTGCCGATAACGTCTACATAGACGTTGGTTCCCGCAGGATCCAACGGGTTGATGTAACCAAGCGTTTCATCAGCGGTGACTGCACCAGGACCTGCACCCGGGATCGCAAAGACTCGGACTGCCGAACCGTTGGGGGCGGTGTAAATTCCCGTCGCGACTCCGTCTTCGTCGTCCACCGCGGTGATCGTCAACGAGTTCGATTGGGTACTGTCCAACTCGACCACCACGGAATCACCCGAAGCGGCGACGCGAGTTAGAATCGCGTTGAGCAACTTGGTCGTGACTTCGTCAACGGTGTCAGCCGAGTCAAACGCGACCGCAACGTTATTGGAACTTGGTACGAGGTTGCCCGTGATCAGTTCAAGATTGGTGATCACGCCGCCGACGTCGATCGTCAGCACTTCGCCACCGTTTGGAACGGCGTTGAGCGTCACGCGTTGGGTTGCGTTGGAAGCCGAACTGTCGATGGTGAACACCGTATTCACCGAGGTGACCGACACCGATACCAAATCATCATCCGACGCTGGGGATGGATTGCCGTTGATATCGACGTCGACATATTGCCCCAGTCGTGGCAGACGATCGTTATTGAGCGTGTGCCGGGCTCCCGAGTCGCTCAAGAGAGTTCCGTAGGACACAGGGGCATCGCCATAATCCAATTTGACATCGGGCATCAAAATGGTAAAGCGAGTTTCGCCGGTCGCTCGGTTCGGCTGCAACGGGTTGCCCGCCAAGTCCGAGATTGCTCGGATCGTGGTGCCGTCGCTCTGCAGCGCATCCTCGTTGTTCAAAATAATTTGGTACGTTGCATCAGGTCGCCAAATACCGCTGATCGGCGTCAACCGCAACGTGCGTGTCGCCGTATTGTAGCCGATCGTGTAATCGATTCCTGGAAGCAGTTCGATTCCGTTTTCAATCAAGCGGATCTGATCCGAACTGATCGTCGAGGCATCCGGACCGATCCCTGAGCCTTCGGTGATCAGAATTTCAAAGAACTCATAAACACCTTCGGTCAATTGCAAGAACGTCTGGCTAGGGTCGACATCGATGTTTTCAGCGTCGTTGTCGTTGGGCGAGATCAGCTGTGCTTTGGGTCCGGTCGTATCGGAACGATCGAGTGCACCGCGATCGATATCGACATTGTTGCCTTGCCCGGTGCTGGTCGAACCATTCTTGCGAATTTGTCCGGCTAAGTCGCGTTCGCTGACCACGATCGGACTTTGCGAAATCCCTACGGAATCCTTGACCGAAACGATCGAAGGTCGGTCGACTTGGCTTTCGATACTGCTATCGATCAACGGGCTGCCGGCGGCTGGGTAGAAGTTCGGGCTGCCCGCCGCCAAGTTAAACACGCCCACGCTAGGATTGACGAACAGCGGTCCGGTTGGATCGACGATCGCTTCGGTACCGGTGCCGATTCCGATCGTGGCCGCACCATTACCTTGATATAGCGTTCCTCGCACTACCGTCGGACCTTCATTTTGGCCGAGCAGACCGACCGCATTGGTAAACAAGACATTATTTAACAACGTCGGTGCGGCACCATCGCGAATTTCGATACCGACGACAGAATTGACGATGGTGTTGTTGACGACACGCGAGAACGCCGCAGGTGCCCCCAATGACGTATCGCCTGCTAACAAGATCCCGTTGCTGTTATTGATCAACAGATTGTTCTGGACGACGGCACCCGGAATGAGTTGCTCGCTGTTGAGCGTCGGGAAATGCTGAACCGCGCCTGGCTTAGGACGATCTCCTTCATTTGGCACCTTGTTCCCCGGTGAGGTATCGCTGGCCGATAGATTCAATGCCGTTCCCGACGAGAAGCTGATCACGTTCGAATCCACAATGAACTGACCTTGATCACGATGCAGATTCTGGTCGCCGTTGTCCTCACCGAGCACGACGTTTTGGCCCGTGATGACCCCCAATAGATGAATACGTCCGCTTTCGGGCGAGCCGAAATTAGTGCTGCCAAGGTTGCTTGCCGCGGCATAGCCGTGGAAAACAATGACCGGATCGGTACCATCGGCAAGGGTACCGCTACTTGTGGTGACTTCGATACCGAGTGCCGCCCGAACCGATCCACTATTAATCGCGTTGCGAATGGTCTGAGCTACCTGCGCCGCGGTGTCCGAGACGCGATATTCAATGACCACATTGTCGGTATCCGCTGGGGTCGTCAGCGACGGAATCGTGACATCATTGAACTCGAACCGCAACGTTTCGAAGCCATTAGAGATCGTAAAGGTATCACCATCGATGATGTCGCCACCGCTGCTTTGCACGACCATGTTCAAGCCATCAGCAAGTCGTTGATTCAGATCGAATCGCGTATCTTTGCCGATATTGTTAGCGCCGAGGTACTCTTGTCCCAAGCGGATTTCAAGCTGATATGCACCTTCGGTGATCTCTTGCTGAACCGGACCAATGATCCCGGTGATCGGGTTGTAGTACCGAGCTTCAAAGTACGGGTTGTCCGCCAGCGCCGTGCCTTGTGTGCCGCCAGTAAAACTTTCACCGCGTTCGGCCAAGCCGATCACGATATCGTCGATATAGACTCCGTTTGACCCGCCGAGTCCGCGTGAGCGTTCGCCGGCCCGCAATAGTCCCGACACGCTACGGCTTCCACTGTATACACCATACTCCGAGCCAGGCAGGTTGGATGCACCTGCATTTTCACCGTTGATCAGCGTCAGCGGCGTGAAGCCGTTTGTCGAAGCAACCGGTTTGCCATCGACCGACACGTGCAGACTATAGATTTCGCCGGCTGGAATCGTAGCACCAGCGATCCCGTTCGGAAAATTGTTGAACGAATTAAACGCCGCAATACCGATCACGTAGGTGCCGGGTTGGGTGAACGTGTAAGAGATAAATGGATCGAGCGAAGACGTGCTACCTGCGTCATTCCCATCATCATCGTTTGCGGCAAGCAGATTGCCCGACGAATCATACAAGAACAATTCCAAGTCGTCGCTCGAAGCGTCAACGTCAAACGTCGCGGTCGTGCCGGGGTTATCCACGGTAAACGAGAAATAGTCGTACGTTCCATCCCCGACGCCGTTTATTGTTACGTGAGGTCGAGCGAGGCTGTTGTCAATGTTGGTATTAAGCGACTGACTCCACGCCTCGCCATCTAGGTTTTGCGCCGTCGCAAGGGTGTCGTTCCCAGGCAGCGAAACGATCCCTTGGGCACTCGATTGGCTGATCGCCAAGTCGTATAGACGCACCGAATTGGTGGTTCCCACGACCGGGAACGCCGCCAGACTCGGCGCCGCGTCGAGATAATGAATCTCGTTGGCCAGGGCAAATTGAATGGCGTCCCGCACCTGGACGGGAGTCATCGAAATGTCCACGTTAATCGCGACCGCGGTCGCTGCGACGCCTGGCGTGCTTTCGATTAGCAATTCCAAGCCAGCAAACGTGTAAGCGCCCTCTTGGGTTTCACTCGTGAAATTGACCCAAGCCGGTTTGTCGGGACTGGTGGTCGCCGTGGTCGCCGGATCGCCATCGGCGGCGATGAACGCGGCCACTTTTTGCGCCACGTCGGCTGCGGTATCGGCTGGCGAAACACTGATTTGACCGAGGCCGGCAATCCCTGGCACCAATTCAACGATCGTGGTCCCATCGGGCCGCTGCAGCGTCAATGGAGCGGTGACCTGGCTGCCCGCAGGCATCTGAACGACCAAGCCGAGATCAAACTCGAACGATTTGCTCAGCGTTGGCAGCACGTCGCCTTGATTGGTAACAAGCCGGTCGGGCATCTCGCCCGAGACGACCAAGGTTTGTCCGTCGCTCAATTTGTAGCCGGCGATCGCTTGAATCTCACTTTGGTCGGGCCGTGCTTCCCCGGCGGTCGAAAACTCAAAGCGGATCTTCACATCTTCTTGACCGGCCCATGGACCAAGGTCGATGCGAGCTTGGCGGAACACATCGTCATCAAACAATTCTTGTACGAAACGCTGTTCAAAGACGTTGGTATAGCCTTGGCTGCCGATCGGGTCGTACTCGTGATCCGGACCTCGAATATCGTCCCACACGCGGTTGTTGATCGAATCGTCGAAGTTGTTCGTCGCGACAAGCTGCCATTGACCATCATCACCAGCGACCATCACACGCAGCGAATCACGCATGACGTCGTCAAGTCCGGCGTCGCTGTTGGTCGTTACATTGGTGTCCGCGTTGGTGTTCTCGGAATCGAGAAGGTAAGTGAAGTACAACATCGGTAGATCGTTCGCGGAGAATCCGGAAAGATCGAGCGAGTTGCTTTGCACGCTACCGTGTGCACCGCCCAGGAAGTTGTATCCCGAGAATCCTTGGAGATCATCGGCGTCCAAATCGTTATTGCCGTCGGAATTGTCACTGACTCGGCCATCGCCGTCCTGGTCGAGGTGCGACAGATGATTAAAGTCGTCGCTCAAATCATCGAACCCAAATCGAATGGATCCACCGCCAATCAGATCGGCACGGTCATCAAGCGCGTTCACCCCGTGTCCAGGCTCGGTCCGTAGCGTGTCGCTCAGATGCCACAATGTTGAATCGAGCGAGCTAAAGAACAAACCGGCAAACTCACCCGTGGTCGACGTGTTGTCCACCAAGATGCTATCGGCACCAAATTCGAAGATTGGCTGAGCCGTCAGATTGGTCAGATCGAAGGCGTAGTACCGCAGTGGCGTCGCAGAACTGACGGGCGTGCCAGGCGTGGTCGCGCGTCCGACACCGAAGTACAGATTGGAAATTCCGATCGTGTCATTGACGTCACGGAAGTTTTCCGGCCCCACGCTGACGCGTTCGAGCACCAATTTGTTGCCGTTCGAATCGGTAATGAAGTCGACGCCGGCCACGTAATCAACACCTTCGATCGCCCCCGGCACATCGGCAACAGTCGGATCGACGATCAGCGTCGCAAATCCGCGGATGTCCCCGCTGGCGTAGGTGTTGTTGCTGTTTTCGCTAAAGCTGGCCCGCCACACCGCACCGGTATCGGTGAAGGCATACAAGAATTCGCCGCCATTGATGTCAGTCACCAAATCGGTAACGTTGCCGGTGGGTAACGAGGTGGTGGGCGAGACGGTTGGGATCTGAATTTGGGCGACGATATTGGTACCGGCCCAAGGCGTTTCCGCCGGGAAGCTGAAATTGTTGTAATTATTTTGGATCCGCGGGTCCAATGGATTTGCCGATTCAAAACCGCCGGTCATATCGCGGCCCGCACGACTGATCGCCGTTCCATTATTGGGGTCGAGTCGATAAATCAGGTTGTTGGCATCCAGATTCGGTTCCGCCGTCCCGATCGTATCATTGGTTCCATTGTTTCCGACATTCGTCCCTGTGAAGGTGCCACGATTGGCGAGTCCATACAGGTAACGTGCCTCCGTCGTCGGGCTGCTGTAGTAGGCCAGACTGTCAAAAACCATTCCTTCGTTGTCGCGATTATTGATTGCGACAGGCGGATTCGCGTTGTTCAGCGCCCGCTCGTAGGTTTCGATTCCGGTGGCCCCAACCTGCGTGAAAACACCTTCGGCGTCAACACTGTAAGTGGTCGAGGTATTCGCATCGTTTCGAGTCGCGTTACCTTCATTGCGAATGGCAATGATGTCGCCGCGAGCCGATTGGGCTACCGCGCCGATCGGAACCGAAGTGGCCTCTTCGATGATCGCATCATGTCGTCCGGTAAACGGATTGTAGATCGACAAACGTGATGCGTCGTTTGCATTAACATCTTCGCGAAGTGCTAGTAGCGGGATGTCACCGAATTGCCATGGAATGATGTTGCTGCCGTCGTCGTCGAATCCAACTTGCAACGACTCAGTCTCCTGATCGAATCGCGGCTGGACTGGCGTTCCTTCGTTTGCGCTGTTGTTGGTCGTCGGTGCATAATCAAAGCGATCATCCACGATCAGCACGGTCGGATCGAGCGGTTCGAGCCGAGCATTGGTATTCGCTGGGTTGATCTGAGTGAACTGCGTCATGTCCGCAGGCATCTGGCCCGTCGTCCCGACGATCACTTGATAATCACCATCGGGGTTCAATTCCAAGGGCCCGATAAAGGCATCGCGAGTGCCTTGGGATCCGCGTGACAGATCCGACTCGGTGGTCGGTTGGCCTGGCACGATCGGAGTGATCTGGTCATCCAAGATGTTCGAGTTGGTTCCGATCGCAATCAGATTGTTGCCGTCGAACAGATACATGTTTGTATCGGGTCGGGTCAAACCATCCGCCCAATCAATATCAAAGACCGTGGAAACTTTGTTCGGCGTTGGGTCGAGTCCCTGCAACGAATCACGATCGACGGTGAAGGTATATACGTCGACGGTGTTATCTGCGACACCGGCAATCGAAATGGCACCGCGATCGGTATTAGCGAGACTTCCTAGATCGATCGTTCCGCCGGGATTGAACAGTTCGCCAGCCAAGGGTGAGTGGGCGGGCAAACCGATTGCCACAATCGCATCGGTCGCATAGCGAAGATCGGCATAGCGAACCACGCTGCCTGGAAATTCATCGGTTTCGCTCAGGCGAATTTGGAATTGATAGCCGCCTTGGGTCGTTCCGCCCGTCAATTGGCTTGCGTTGATGCCAGTTAACGTGGTGTAGTTCGCGGCGGGATTGCTGCTACGAATTCGCACATAGAACGTATTTCGCGTTCCCGTGGTTCCTGGCAAAACGATACGCATCGCTGAATCGCCGTCGTTTTGGCTAAACAGATCGCGATATTCACCGGTAACATTGATTTCAGCGTCATGGTCCAACTGCATCGGCAACGCATAACCGTCACGCATCAGATTGCTGTTGACGAAGGTCAATTGGCCGTTGTTCGATTCCGTGCGTGAATTTTGGCTCAAGGCCAACACACGTCCTTGGCCATCGAGTAATTCCAGCACGGTGTCCAGTTGTGCGTCGGTACGATCGACATCGAACCAGACCATGGTTCCCGCAGTGCCTTCGAAGCTATACAAGTCCTGATCTTGCGGTGCCGCAATCGCACCATGCACTTCGAAACCAAGGCGAATATTTTCGTCGCCGGACTTTTCATCGGCAGCCAGCGTTCCGAGTTCTTGGTGTTGTCCGATGTTGGCGTTCAAGTCGCCGACACCGCCAATTTGACCTTCACGCTCGGTCGCGACTGCGACGTTTCGATCGTGGCTATAGGCATCAAAACTCAATCCTTGCCAATCGCCTGGGCTAGCAGACCCGGTACCTCGAATCGTATCGGTTTGCACATCGCCGCTCGGGGTGAACCCCGCACCGACGGTGTCATCGTTGATGCTGGTCATCACAACCGGGAATCCAGGTTGCCCCAACACCATCAAGCGTCCACCGATTCGATCGACAATATCAAGCGATCGGCCGGTGGCCAATATCTCGGCTCCGTTGACTTTGACGACCAACGACTCCGTCGAACTACTTTCGATTCGCATTCCGCCATAGGTATGCAAATCGGGGATTTCGATATCGCTGTCCAAGACGTGAACGATGTCGGTGTCGTCCCATACCACTTCGGTGGTAAGCACTTCACCTCGAATCACCATGCCATTGACTTCGTTGTCTTCCAACTGGTTACCGCGAACGACGGGTCCCTGGTTGGCCGGTGGGATTGAATAGAGGTCAATCGCTCCGGTTTGACGCCCGCTATCGCTGTTGAATTCGGAATTCAACGCATTGACATTGATATCGATCACCGCGCCGTTGTTGTCCACAAACGTGTTGCCGACAATCGTGGGCTGCGCCGCGGTGACATGAATTGTGGCCG
The DNA here is from genome assembly GCF_000346295.1 of Rhodopirellula maiorica SM1. GTDB lineage: Bacteria > Planctomycetota > Planctomycetia > Pirellulales > Pirellulaceae > Novipirellula > Novipirellula maiorica. The sequence continues at coordinate 11,767 of NZ_ANOG01000716.1, forward strand.
CCGAGTTGGGTGCGAAATCATCTCGGGCCCCAAGTTGCGAGCCGCCGGTCCCATCCTCGTTTTGCTCAAACACGCTGTTGGCAATACGGGCTTCGGCCTGATGAATCTGAATCGGATTGAACGCCGCGGTTCCGCCGCCAACACCGGTGATACCGCCTGCGAATGCAACCAACGCGTGATCCAAACTGAGACGACTTGTCGGCGACGCGTAGATGCCTGCCCACTCGCCAGCGGTGCCGGTACCGAAGGTGTCGCCGTTGGTATCAAAAGTCCCGCCCGCTCCGTAGCGATCGTCCGCTCGCGAGGTAAAGATGACCTCGTTGCCTTCGTCACCTTCGGCCAACAAGG
>NZ_ANOG01000717.1 GCF_000346295.1 Rhodopirellula maiorica SM1
GATCATCGCCAAACCGACAAACCAGTAACCTAAATAGGTGGTAAAGATCAGCCCGGTATCAAGCGTCCCTTCGGTCAACACAGCCAAGGTGATGAACGTGCTCAATTGGCTAAACAGCAGCGACGCGGTGAAAATCGACGCCGCGGCCATGTACTTGCCAATCACGATGTCAAAGTCGTCCGCCGGCAGCGTCAACAATAATTCGTCGGTGCCCTGCCGCTTTTCTTCCGCCCAAATGCTCATCGTGATCGCGGGGATAAACACCAGCATGATCAACGGGAACCAATAGTTCAGCTGATCCAGCGTAGCCAGGTTTTGGTTGAAGAACTCGTACGGCCAAAACGCCGATACCGATGTCAAAAAGACAAAGATACAGAGAAAAACGTAGCCGGTAGGGTTGCCGAAATAGCCGACAAAGTTTCGCTTCAGCACGGCATAGGCAGCTCGTTTGGTGCCCGCCAGTGCAGCGACGATCGCCATTAACACCAACAGCAGGATCAAGTCCAGGACGAACAGGTTCAGCAGAGCAAATGCGACGTTATTGAGCGTCATGATATCTGTTTGATTGATGGGGTGGGTTATATCGTGTCGAAGCAGTTGGCTTCGATGTTGATTAGCTCGTTTCGGAAAACGTCCAAGCCGGTGCAAACACAGGCTCGGAGGTTACGGTTTGCGTGCATTCATGTCAGGTTCAGGCCCGATCGGAACCACCAAGGAGGTGTCGCATATTCTTGGCAGCCAACTCCGATGCAAGAACGCCGACTTGATATACGGAGCTCGCTGATCATGGCGAGCCTGATCGATGACAGTCGAGTCCGACGTGCATGTGTCGCGGGCACGCTAGGCGGTGGCACCATGAGTCAGCGAATGGAACGCTTCGTCCAAATCGTTTGCACCAAGTTTTCGCAGACCTTCGACGTCACCGTCGTAAACCAGTCGTCCTTCGTTAATCATGACCACGCGGTCGGCCATCGCTTCGACTTCTTGCAAAATGTGGGTGCTGAGCAGAATCGTTTTCGTTTCGCTCAACCGCCGCATCGTTTTTCGGACGCCACGAATCTGGTTGGGATCCAAACCCGCAGTCGGTTCGTCCAGGATCAAAACGTCGGGTTCGTGCAGCAACGCTTGACTCATCCCAACACGCTGTTTGAAGCCCTTGGAAAGCTTGCTGATCGGTTTGTGAACGACGCTCGAGAGGTCACAGATGTCAACGACCGCGTCGATGCGATCTTTCTTGCGAGCCGCCGTCATCCCGCGTGCTTCGGCAAAAAAACTGAGCATCGCGTGAGGGGTCATTTCCGGATAAAGCGGCCCATTTTCAGGCAAATAACCCAATCGGCGGCTGCCTGCGATGCGGTCTTCCATCATGTTGTGACCTGCGATCCGAGCTTCGCCCTCGCTGGCGGCGATATAGCCGGTCAACATCTTCATGGTCGTGCTTTTTCCGGCACCGTTGGGCCCTAAAAACGCCACCAATTCGCCTTCGCCCACCGAGAAAGTGACGTCGCGAGTCGCGGCAAAAGGACCATAAAACTTACTCAGCCCGATCGCTTCGATCATGGGCCGGCGGGATTCAGTTTGAATCGTCATGCGGCAGTTCTTGGGTAAGTCCTTTAATGGGGAAAGTTTCAAACCGGGAATATAACGCTCTGAGAGAGGTTCTCAACACCGCTACGCGGACAATTGCCCCCCGGTTCGCCCGGAATGTCCGAAAATTTGTCCTCGAGCCTCCATATCCCTCCGGCGCCACCGACGCCGGACGACGCAAAACGAGGCGATCGACGAGACGCCGGTTCACTTCAGCTCCGCTGCGACAACACCACCGGATAACCCGATCGTAAACGGCATCGTTAGCAAAGTCCGGTCAATCGCAAGGACCACCGTGCGCTCGCCCTTAGGCAGTGATTCCGTACGCAGCGATGCCGCCGGAGTCGGTTTGCCATCGACCCAAGCTTCGCTGATTTCGCTGGGAAAATCCAACCGAGCATCGGCACCGAACGCCACGCTGACTTGGAATCGAATGAACGACGTCGGCGGTGTCGTTCGGTGCTGTTTGAACGCGTCCATTTCTTGGATCACAAACGTCCCATCGACTCGCGACGTCAACGGCCGCCACTTCATGACATCCCTGTCATTTGCCACCGCATCGGTGCTGGTACGATTGATCCGGTCATTGGATTCGTTAGTGAAAATCAGCGTCTCGATACTACGGAGCATCGGTTCGGTCGAGACCGTGTATTCCGGAACCCGCCCTAGTGCCGAAAGGAATGCGACCAAATCCGCTAGCTCACTTTGCGTCACATTATCCAGCAGCCCCGCAGGCATCAGCGACTTGCCCGGCGCTTCATCCTCGATCGAATCAACGACGATCGACGTGACCGTGCCATCCGCCAACCGAACTTGAATCGTCTTGTCGTTTTCGGTTAGCACGATGCCGCTTATCACACGGCCCTCGTCGGTCAAAAATTGAGTTGTCGTGTAACCTTCCTTTAGCTTCACATTCGGCGTTAGCAGCGACTCCAAGATATAGTCCGGCTGCGAGCTCCCCCCAATACTGATCAGGTTGGGTCCGACCAATCCGCCCGCCGTCCCGATGGCGTGACAATTGATGCATTGCAGTTTCTCCCGCCGATAGATCCGTTCGCCGTTTTCCGGCGATCCTTGCTTGGCTTGCGCCAAGATCGCAGCCGAGAGCTCGGGAGTCAATTTCCAGGAAAGATCTTCGAGCTTGCCGCTCTTGCGAATGGCTTCTTCGAGTCGTGCATTTCCGCCACTGCTGCGGAGATGTCGCAGCAGGTGGCTGGCCAGCTCGGTATCAAGCGAATGTTTCTC
>NZ_ANOG01000718.1 GCF_000346295.1 Rhodopirellula maiorica SM1
CTCGGGCTCGGCCAAGATGATCGTGGTGGTGGCAACCGTGAACAGTGATTTACCAGGATTGGCTTCGATAAAACGTCCCGCAAATGCGACAACTTTTTCGGTGTCGTTGCGGATCAGCGATAACACACCGGTTCGTTGTGCAGCGGGTAACGCTGCAATTTCGTCAGCATGACGCGCGATCACGATCGCTTGGTCACTCGTCATTTTACCCGCCAATTCGGCTCCATCGTCGCCGAAATGTTTTAACAGCACCAATCCCGCGCCAGGGTGTTTTAGTTCGGTCTCGAGCGCCTTGGCGCCATAGCGAGTGACCGCGGCGCTGAGTGCCTTTCCCGATTCGCCCGCCGCGAGTTTGCCGATCGCGGTGCGAACTTGTGTCGCCGGAATCTCATCGAGGGCCTTGATCACCGGCAATACAGCCGTGCTGTTGTCGAGTGCCGTTAGAACTTCGGGGCCATGTTTGGCGGTCAGCTTGGCGACCTGCTCGACCGCTTCTTCGCCTCCTTCGCGTGCCGCCATTGTTGTCACACGCTGCATCACTTCTTTGCTGGCGTTCTTGGCTAGAAACTCGGTTGCTTGTTCGGCTCCCTCTTTGCCAAAGTATTTGACGATAGCTTTGACGACCGACGTGGGGACTGAGCTTGCCGCGAGTCGCTGCGCCGCAGCTTCCCGTTCCGTTCCCGCCTCGGTCATGATAAGCAGTGTCGCCAATGTATAGATGCAAACGTTCGAACGCGAGGCATTAATGAGCTTCGTCATGAGTGACACCTGGAGAAACGATTTTGGTAAAGAATTGGTCGCGATAGGCGTTGACTAATTGGTCGCACACAAGCGGCAGCGTTGCTTTTAATCCGCTGGCGTTATCGATCGAACCGAGTCCGCGAGCTGTAGAGGGACGGCCTGGTTGCGTCGCGAGCGATTCAGTCGTGCGATCATGTGGTGCCCCGTCCAATAAGGTTGCTTCGAGCATGTCGAGATAATCGTGCAACTGCTCACTGATTTTGCTTTCGAATTTGTCGGTCATCCACCAATCGATGATCAAGCCAACGGCCAATCCGACGCCCAGCCCAACGACGGTTCCTACCGGGCCGACAAAGCTTCCGCCGCCGGCGCCAGTAGCCGCTGCACCAGCGGTGGTTCCCGCACCCGCCGCAATACCCACGACGGCGGTCGCAGAAAAACGTGCCAGCAGTCCCGCGACGATGGTCGTGGCTGCATAGCTGCCAGCTTCGCTAATCAAGATCACTACAATCGCGTTGTAAACGCTGGTCGCACCTTGTTCGGCGGAAAAGGATTGCAGCCGATGCGAGATCGATTCGTAGAACGTTTGATATTGATCGAGTTGGACTTCGGGAAGATCCGCTACTTCCAGCGAGGCGTGAACATTGACCAGCATGCGTTTTTGATTGGCATCGATCTCTTTACGAAAATCATCGAGGATCGCGGCAATGTCGTCCGCCAGTACCTGTTCGGAAAACAGGTGTTTTTCAAATTTTTCTGCGACATAACTTTGAATGCGGTTGTCCTCTTGCCACCAATCGCCAGGCATTCGTTTGACGATTCCCAAGCGGGTCGAGATGCTGGTCAAGTCGTTGACAAACGGGGTCACGCCGCGATGGTAGCGGCGGATCAATAGTCCGATTCGCTGGATGCATCGATCGGCAGCTTTGCGATTCAGCTGGTCGGTCTTTGTGATCTCGGGCTCGACCTCGCGGTCAAAGAACGCGGCACGGACGACGTCGCGAGAAGGTTCGACGATCTTGGGGACAATGACGTCAAACTCGTTTTGGACGATCGGTTCCGTTTGCGGCGTTTGGGTCACCTTAAATGTCGTGATGGCAACGAGGCAAGCGATCGCGATGGCCAGCAGCACCCCAGCATTGACCGATTTACTGCGGCTAGCGTTCGGTGGCGTTTCAAAGGCGTCCGACGTCTTGTTGCCGGCAGACTCGGTTTGCGAAACGCCCCTTCGTGATGGGTCCGATCTCATGGTCGTTGGCCCGCGTGAAGAATCGAGCGAGTGAGAGTGTGCCGCCGCATCCCAATTTCGAAATCGGGTGTCCAGTGACAAGACATTCGACTCCATTATAGCGGATCTGCATTCACCCGCCTGCCGAGATGCCCATTGCTGTAGAGTCGTCAGGGCACGAAAAAACCCAAGGCAACGTCCAGCGATTGCCTTGGGTTTTTTTCGTTGTGCCTGCGCGCAGGCATTTACGATCACGTCACCGGCAAGTGGATCGCGAGCGATGTCGCAGTGATCTCGCCGCCGATTGACTCGATTTTTGAATTTACTCGGTAACGATATTGATTCGGCGGCCTTCGCGGTCAAACATGACCTTGCCATCGACCAATGCAAACAGGGTGTAATCCTTGCCTTGGCCAACACCTTTTCCAGCATGGAACTTGGTGCCAACTTGGCGGATTAGGATGTTGCCTGCGCGGACGGCTTCGCCACCAAACTTCTTGACTCCACGTCGCTGAGCGTTCGAATCGCGACCGTTTCGGCTGGAGCCCTGCCCTTTCTTATGTGCCATCAGTACCACCTGGGGGTTTTTAGCGTGTTTTGAGCCACGAAATGTAGCAACCCGCCGCCAATCGATCAAGGCTGGCCTACCGCAGGATTCACGCTAGTTTTAGGATTTAGATCTGTTTTTACCCCGACATTTGCGGCAGACACGCCGTTTTGTCGAAAAACCACACTCTCGGCCCCTCTTCGGACGGGTTTTTGGCGGACGCTATTTTGCCTATTTTGACGATCGAATCGACTTGTGATGAGACCGCTGCGGCTGTGATCAGCGACGACGGCGCGGTGATGGGCCAGTGCATCGCGACTCAAGAGGCACTTCACGAGCAGTTTCGCGGGGTGGTTCCCGAGGTTGCCGCACGTGCTCATTTAGAGCGAATTTTGCCGGTCATCGACACAGCGATCCGCCAGGCCAAGGTTTCGCCGGACGATTTGACCGCGATCGCGGTCGCCGATCGACCAGGACTCGCCGGATCGCTGTTGGTCGGCGTGGTCGCGGGCAAGACGCTGGCGATCGCATGGCAGAAACCACTCGTTTCGCTGAATCATTTGCATGCTCACCTGTATGCGTGCCAGCTATCAAATGAATCGTCGGTCTATCCTTGCGTCGGTTTGATTGTCAGCGGCGGGCACACCAGTTTGTATTATTGCACCAGCCCACTAGACCTCGAGTACCTTGGCGGCACCATCGATGACGCCGCGGGCGAAGCGTTTGATAAAGTCGGCGCGATGTTGAGTCTTGGGTTCCCCGGGGGACCAGAGGTTTCAAAGTTGGCGGCCAAAGGTAAGCGAGACGCTTATGCTTTTCCACGTTCGATGATTCACGAAAAGCATTTTGATTTTAGTTTCAGTGGGCTGAAGACGGCGGTGCGGTATGCGATTACCGGTCCAGGGCAACAGGATTTTTCAAAACTGAGAATCGACGATCAGATCAAGGCGGATGTTTGTGCATCGTTTGAAACCGCCGTGGTCGATGTGTTGCTAAGCAAGTGTCGTCGCGCCCTGAAGCAATACAAATGCAAGCAGTTGATCATTGGTGGCGGCGTCGCGGCCAATCGCTATTTGCGTCAGCAATTCGAAAACGCCGCCAAGCAGGATCAATTTGCATTGACGATCGCACCGCCGGATCTGTGCACCGACAATGCTGTGATGGGCGCTATTGCATTAGAAAAAATTCGACGTGGCGATTTTGCTTCCTTCGATCTCGATATCACCCCGGGACTGCAGCGTGGCTTCTAATCTATTGCTGATCCCGACCGCAATCGAACGCGACAAAATCGTGTTGCACTTGGATGAGACCGCGATCAATGATCGTTGGACGACTCAGCTGTGTGGGTTTGGCCAGATCGCCGCCGCCGCACGAACGTCTCAATTGATTGCGAAGTACTGTCCGGAAAAAATTGTTTTGGTTGGAATCGCGGGAGTGTTCTCCGGTCGCGGCGATGTCGGAGTAGCACATCAGTTCAGCGAGGTGACGTGCGATGGAATTGGTGTCGGCGCCGGTGAAACATTTCGTTCGGCATCCGAAATCGGTTGGGCTCATTTTGCCGATATCGGGGACACCATCGAATTGGGCGGACGGAGCGACATGTCGCCAGTGTCCGCCGGGCGTTTGTTGAGTGTCTGTGCGGCGTCTGAGTCGGCAAGCGAAGCCGATGCTCGGGCCGACCGATTTCCCGATGCGGTCGCCGAAGACATGGAAGCGTTTGGTGTCGCGATGGCATGCCAGATGCACAAAGTGCCGCTACAGGTGGTTCGGGGGATCTCGAATCAGGTGGGCGATCGTGACCAGCGGCGATGGCAAATCGACAAGGCTCTGCAAGCTGCCGCGGTGCTCGTGAATCGACTATTCCATCGTCGTTGATCGCTCCGCAGTCAAAACGAAATTGATTGTCGTTGATCGCTCCGCGGTCAACAACGAAAACCAAAACGCAAGTTGGCCGAGCGAACAACGACGCTACTTGGCTCGTTCGTTATGCTATAAGATCCTGCAGGCATTGCTTGTGAACAACGCTTTTCAAAGAGACCTCCACGTGACTCGACCAATTGAACTTGGTATTTCGACTTGTCCCAATGACACATTTGCGTTTCATGCCTTAATGAATCGCTTGGTCGATTGGCGCGGCCTCGATTTCCATGTTCGGCTGTTGGACATTCAACAGCTCAATGATGGGCTGTTCCGCAACGAGTTTGACGTCGCCAAAACCAGCTTTCATGCGGCGTTACTGCTTAGCGAAGAGACGGTGGTGTTGCCCAGCGGTTCGGCGATGGGGTTTGGGGTTGGCCCGCTGCTGTTATCCGCACGGTCCGAGGGGGCTGGGACGCCCGAAGATGAAAACAAAACGACGCTTTGCCCTGGCGAGCACACGACGGCGACGCTGTTGTTGAAGATCTTTCATCCCAAGACGGTGAATATTAAACAGGTTGTCTTCTCAGAAATCATGCCGATGTTGCAGCAGAAGGAGGCCGATTTTGGTGTCTGCATCCACGAAGGCCGCTTCACGTGGCAAGATCAAGGGCTCGGCCGCGTTGAAGATTTGGGCGAGCGGTGGGAAACCGAATCGACCACACCGCTGCCCTTAGGCGGCATTGTGGCTCGCCGTGTATTACCGGCGGATGTGACGGCGAAAGTCCAACAGGTTATCCACGATTCAATCGCCTTTGCGATGGCCAATCGTGACGCGCCGCTGCCAACAATGCGAAAATACGCTCAAGAGTTTAGTGACGAAGTGTTGTTGAAGCATGTCGATTTGTATGTCAACGATTGGACGCTCGACCTCGGTGACGTTGGTCGCCACGCGATCACGATTCTGTCGCGACGCGCACGCGAAGCCGGCATCGGGACTGAAAAGGCGATCGAAGTGTTCCGCATGCCGACGTAGGCCAAGTGCCGATGTAGGCAGGCGAGCTGAATATCGCATCTTGATGCCGAATCGCCAGTACTACTTTTTTCGTAGTGGGACTCGCCAGAGTTCCTGGGGTTTCACAGCCGATGCGGGAATTCTGGCGAATTCCACTACTCGATCATCACCCAATGGAAGCCAAAGGATGGATTGGCCTCACGCCTACAAATTCTGCAAGTACTCGACGCCTTGCGCCAATTCTTCGTAGGCCGAATCGGCAGGCATGTCGCGGCGGCCCACCACGAAGTAGCCGCGGTACTGGAAATTCTCGAGCAGCCCGAGGAGTTCTGGGAAATCGGCTGTCCCCTGCCCTAATGGCACCGCCAAACCACGGCCTGCGGCTAGATCGATCACTCCGTCGACTGCACAAACAATCTGAATCCGATTGCCCAACGCCCTGATCGCCTCGCGAGGGCTGTGCCGATTGATGATCAGTTGGCCAGGGTTCAGTGCGGCGGCGACATACGTGTCTTCGCTAGCATCTAGTAGTTCTGCTAGCCGTTCGCCTGATTCGGTGCCCGTTTCGGCAGCGAACATCGAACCAATTCGGGTCCCGTAGCGGCCAAGGTCTTCCATGACTCCTTGCAGCGTGATGTAGCGAGGATCGTCTTTTTCTTCGGGAATCGCCCCGATTTGGTTAACGACCACCGGGGCACCAAGTTTGTAGGCGAACGCCATTGCTGCTTTGGTAGCTTCGACTCGACGGTCGAGATCCTGAGTGATGTCATATCCCCGTCGAGTGGGGAAACGGACCGTAGCAACCCGTATATTCAGATCATCCAGCATTTTCCGCAATTGTCGCAGCCCAGTGTCCGACAATTCAGAAGGGCGAATGCCGTTTCGAGCGTCGATTTCGATTGCCGATGCGCCCATACCTGCAACCATCGGCAGCGATTTGCGTAACGGAGTTCGCAAGTTATCCAATCGTACCGCCACTTTGACTTCAGCCACAGAATTCCTACTTTCGTTTGCAAATGAACCTTCGAATCGGCGGCATTTTACCCTGCCGTTATCGAAACGAAAGCCAGTATGGTGATTGCCGCCGGATCGTTTCTGCGATCATGGTAGCGGTGCTGGGGGTCTGCGCCGTGGCGGCATCCCCGTCAATCGTGTCAGCACAATCGCCTTCGCTAGCAAACAGCTCCAATTCAGGTTTGGCCGCGGCGTCAGGATCTCGTGCCGCGTCGGCCGCTTTGCCTGTGGATAAGTTGCCGCGTCATCTATGGAATTTTGGCCGCGGCAGCGACAAGAACTTCGACGATTGGCCCGATCATTGGCAGCGACGCGTGGGGCGTCGTTATCCGAAATATGTCAAAGTGGGCATTGCCCCGAAGAATGTTGCCGCCGAGCAGCAGCTATTGGCGATCGACACCATGGTGATTCGCGAATGGCCTCGGCTACGGCGACACATCAAGAGTTTGCCGGTGTTGCCGCCATCGCTTGCCGACGCGATGGTGGATCGTTATTTGAAGATCGACTTGGACGGCGGTTTGGTGATGGTGCAATCGCCACCCGTGGAAACCAGTCACGTCTATCAATATCGGTTCGGCATCAAAGTGATGACCCAGGGGCTGCGACATGACCGCGCCCGGGCGGAATTTGTTTTTGTCAATGATAATGGTGACGAGCTCGAGACGCATTTAACCCAGTCAATCACCGGGACCACCGATTGGACCGAATTGGTGCTCGACCGAATCCGTGCGCCCCGCGCGGCGACCGGCGTATTTGTTCGTCTGATCGTCGAGGGCGCCGAAGATGGGCTCGAGGATATTCGTGGTGAGATTGGATTCGACGACATCAGCATCGAGCCGTTTCCGCAGCTTCAACTTGTGACCGATCACCCGATGGGGATCCACACCTTGGGCAGTTCCGTGGACGTGGCGGCGACGGTGCTGGGGTTGCCCAGCGGGGCGACTCAGGTTTTGTTTCGGTTGATCGATGTCGACGGACACGAGATCACACGGCAGCTTTCAGAGATTCCCAACGCCCGCATCGAAGAAGCAGAGCTGCCCAAAAGCGGACAGCCAGCAAAGCCGTCGGCGAGCGGCCCTCGCGGAATGGAGGTGCACTGGGAATTGCCTGATCTGGATCCCGGTTTTTATCGTGTGATGGCGTCGTTACAGGGACGCAATCTTCGCACGTTGGCGACGGAAACAACGTTTGCGGTGGTTGATCCGGCAATCGGTCAATCCAATCAAGGCAGTTTCGGATGGACGCTGGTTGAAAGCGGCCGTGATATGCCGCCACGTGAACTCGCCGGCTGGCTCGCTCAGCTCGGTGTGAACTGGGTCAAGATTCCTTGTTGGATCGAGTCGCATGATACCGCCACTGCGGACCGAATCTTAGAGGCCAGTTCACGACTGCAGGATGTCGGAATTCAGACGATCGGGGTGCTCGATGTGCCTCCGGAATCGCAAGTGCCACTGTTTGACATCCGTGGTCGTCGTGATGTCGTGGCATCTCAGCTGTTTCGCGATTCACGAGTCTGGCAACCGCTGCTTGAACCCGTGATGACGCGGCTGACATTGAAAGTGAAAATGTGGCAGTTGGGCGGAAACCACGACTACAGTTTCTTGGATCGCAGTCATCTGCAAGAATCGATCGCCGAGATCGCGACGGGGCTGCAAGGGTATGGGCAACCGATCGAAGTCGCGATTTGTTGGCCCTGGACCGAACGTGATCTGACACCTTCGGAAACCTCTTGGAACGCGGTGCAGCGGTCCAGCGACCCTGAGTTGACCGCGGACGAACTCGATGAGTACTTGCGTCTGGAAGCGTTGCAAGGCGGAAGTCGCGGTCCGCGAACTTGGGTTGTCGTCGAGCCGATCGAGCAAAGTCGCTATGACCGCGACTCGCGAATCTTGGACTTGGCAAAACGAATGGCCGTCGTGCGAAAGCATCGTGTCCAAGCGGCATTTGTTTCCGAGCCACGAAATCCAGATCGAGGTCTGTTGAACGCGGACGGACGCCCCGAAGAGATGTTGTTGCCGTGGCGGACCACCTCGTTGATGATTGGCAATCTACGTCAAATGGGGTCGCTGAGATTGCGAAGCAAGGCTGAGAATATTGTCTTCGCCGGGGCGGATCGAGCTGTGGTGATGTTGTGGTCGCCGCTGCCCTGTGAAGAGCTAATCTACCTTGGTGACCAAGTCCATAGGGTCGATATCTGGGGCCGACGACAGCCTTTGGAACTAGCTGAGGTCGAAGGTCAACTTGCACACCGAGTCAAGATCGGCCCTCGTCCGATTTTTATCGCCGGAGCCGATCCCGCGCTGTTGGCATTTCGTATGTCGGTTGAGGTCGAACAGAAACAGGTCGATAGTTTGCTTGGGCAAGCACAACCCGTGGACGTCACATTCACCAACCCGACGCGGGAGGGACTTGGCGGCTCGCTGAGTGTACTGGCACCTGAGCACTGGAGTTTTAATGAGCCGTCGATCCCCTGGGAATTACAAGCGGGCAAGAGCACCACGCTGCAGTTCAATTTGGTGCTAGGCAACAGCGCCAAAGTCGGCCAATACGAAGTCCCGCTGCGGTTTGAACACCAATCGATACCGTCTAAGAAATTTACGGTCTATCGTGATTTGACGGTCGGCCCGATTGGCTTGCGAATTGAAACCGAAACTCGTCTGTTGGTCGACAATCAATTGCGAGTGGAAATCGAGATGACCAACGATTCCAACGTCACACAAGCTTATGATTGCATGCTTTTTCCACAGGGCGGCCGGCAATATCAACGCCGCTTCATCACCGTCAAACCGGGCGAAACTGTACGTCGTGAATTTTATTTCAGCGACGCCGAATCACTGCTCGGCAAGACGATGTTGCTGCGTGCCGGTGAACAAGACGGCAAGCGAATTTTGAACTACGAGATCCCCGTGCGGCGATAATTCGCCGGTGGTTGATCCGTTCGTGCCACTGAAAGTTTGACCGATGCTTAGCGGATGACTTCGCGTGTTCGCAGCAGTTTGATGATGGCGTCGGCACATTCATCAATGCTTTGTTGGCTCGCATCGAGAGTCAGATCGGGATTCGCGGGTTCGTCGTAGTCGGCGGTGACCCCAGGGAAATTCAAAAGTTCACCGGCGTCGGCTTTCGCGTATTGGCCTTTGGTGTCTCGTGTGCGGCAAACGTTTACCGGAGTCGCCACGTGGACGACCAAGAAACGGTCTTCGCCGATCAGCTTGCCGACCTTGGTTCGCACCTCCTCCGACGGCGCCACAAACGAAGCCACGCAGATCATACCCGCTTGGTTTAGTGCGTGTGCTAGGTGAGCACTGCGGCGAAGGTTTTCGCTACGGTCGGCGACCGAGAATCCGAGGTCGCGGCTTAGTCCACGACGGACGCTTTCGCCATCGATCATCGCAGCGGCGCGGCCCTCTTCGAACAATTTTCGTTCGACTGCCAACGCGATCGATGTCTTGCCGCTGCCGGTCAATCCGGTCAACAGGATCGTGGCTGGTTTCTGACCAAATCGTGCTTCGCGTTCCTCTGGCGTTACCGCCGAAACTTCGTTCGGGTCTCCCGAATCGTGCGCTTGCAAATCGTCGTCCCAGATGCTCTTGGCATCGCTGTCGCCTGATTTGTCTAGGATCATGCCAGCCGCCACGGTGGCGTTGGTGATCCGGTCGACCACGATGAAGGCGCCCGTGCTGCGGTTGCGGCGGTAAGCATCGAAATGCAGTGGGCCGCTCAGCGAAATGCTGACGCGTCCGATTTCGTTCAGCTCCAACTGCGGCGCCGGTTCGCGATGAAGCGTGTTTACGTCAACGCGGTACTTCAGCGTGTCGATTGTGCCTGGCAGCGTTTGGGTGGTGTGTTTAAACAGGTACGTTTTGCCGGGAACCATCGCCCCGGAATCCATCCACACCAACATTGCGTCGATATGGTCGCGGCTGCGGGGAAGGTTGCCGGCGCGGACGATCATGTCGCCACGGCTGGCGTCGATTTCGTCCTCGAGTGTCAGCGTGATCGAAAGCGGAGCAAAGGCTTCATCCAGGTTGCCGTCAAACGTGACGATGTCTTTGACTTTAGACTTTTGTCGGCTTGGCAGCACCATGATTTCTTCGCCGGGGCGAATGATGCCCGAAGAAATGGTGCCACAGAAACCGCGGAAATTCAGGTTCGGACGGTTTACGTATTGGACCGGCATGCGGAAATCTTGCAGATTGCGGTCGCTGCCGATGTATACGGTTTCCAGGAAATTCATCAGCGTGCTGCCGCTGTACCACGGCATGTTCTCGCTGCGATCGACGAGGTTGTCTCCCTTGAGTGCACTGATCGGAATGAAGTGCAGATCGGGCAGATCCAAACGGGTTGCAAAGGATCGGTAGTCGTCGCAGATTTCGTTGAATCGCTGCTCGTCAAAGTCGACGATATCCATCTTGTTCACCGCCACGATCACGTGCCGAATGCCCAGCAGTGAAACGATGAAACTGTGCCGCCGCGTTTGCGTCAACACGCCGTGACGCGCGTCAATCAAGATGACAGCCAAGTCGGCGGAACTTGCGCCGGTGGCCATGTTGCGAGTGTATTGTTCGTGCCCCGGCGTATCGGCGATGATGAATTTTCGCTTCGCGGTGCTGAAGTAGCGGTAAGCCACGTCGATCGTGATGCCCTGTTCACGTTCGGCCTTCAATCCGTCGGTCAACAACGCGGGGTCGAAATCGCCTCCCGTCGTGCCGATCTTTTTCGAGTCGGCTTCGAGTTGCGACAATTGGTCCTCGTAAATCATCTTGCTGTCGTACAGCAAACGGCCGATCAACGTGCTCTTGCCATCGTCGACACTGCCACACGTAATGAACCGCAGCAATTGCTTGTGCTCATGCTGCTTCAAGTAGGCTTCGATATCGGTGGCGATCAGGTCAGATTTGTGGGACATGCGTCAAAATTGAAGTTGAAAGGGTGAAGTTTGGCGTGGGCAGAACACAAACTTCTAGAAGTATCCTCGGCGTTTCTTTTCTTCCATGCCGGCGCCGCCTTCGTCTTGGTCAATGATGCGGCCTTGTCGCTCGCTGGTCGTCGCCAACAACATTTCCTGAATCACTTCGGGCAATGTGGTCGCTTCGCTTTCGACCGCTCCGGACAGCGGATAACAACCTAGGGTGCGGAAGCGGACCATTCGGGTTTCTTCCTTTTCGCCTTCCAACAACGGCATGCGATCATCGTTTCGCATCAGCAACACGCCGTTTCGGTTGACCACCTTGCGAGGGGCGGACAAATACAGCGGCACGATCGGAATGTTTTCCAAGTGGATGTATTGCCAAACGTCCAATTCCGTCCAATTGCTCATCGGAAAGACGCGGATCGATTCGCCTTTGTTCACGCGGCCGTTGTACAGATTCCACAACTCGGGGCGTTGGTTCTTGGGGTCCCAGCGATGTGCTTTGTCACGAAAACTGAAAACGCGTTCTTTCGCGCGGCTCTTTTCTTCGTCGCGACGGGCACCACCAAAGGCAGCGTCAAAGCCGTATTTGTTCAAGGCCGCTTTGAGCGCGTCGGTCTTCATCAATTCCGTGTGTCGCTCGCTGTCTTCCCACGGTTTGATGTCGTGCTTCAGCCCCTCTTCGTTGATGTAAACGAGCAGGTCTAAGCCGAGCTCTTTTTTGACCAAGTTGTCGCGGAACTCGATCATCTCGCGGAATTTCCACGTCGTGTCGACATGCAACAGCGGAAACGGGATTTTGGCAGGAGCAAACGCTTTTCGTGCCAAATGCAACAGTACCGCCGAGTCTTTGCCGATCGAATACAGCATGACGGGCTTGTTAAATTCCGAGACCACTTCACGGATAATGTGAATGCTCTCGGCTTCAAGTTGCTTGAGGTGAGTTAGGTTATAGTCCGACATCGCGCCGAGGAATCGAGTGCAAAAGGGAGGGGACTGGGCCGTTTTTGGCCATCTAAGGCCCATTGGGGGCCATGTTCAATGCACGAGTATAGACGTTCGCCAATCTGTGGCTAGGTGAACCCGGTGCATGCGTGAGAGGGAATCAGCGACGGGCGCTCTGCGGCCGCCGCTAGTTGTAGCGAGCACCGCGGGGGCCCGAGGGCCAAATTTGCAAAATTACCCCCTCACTGGCTTCGTCATCGCCAAGTGGATAAGTCGCGATTCGCCGCAGTTGCAGGTTGGCAAGCGAGCCGAGATGACGTGCTTCGCCCCGCTCTTCGACCCATTTGGGACCTTTGATCAACAGCAATCGATCGACGCTGGCCCAATGGGGTTCGATCCAGCGACAGAATTTTGCGATGCTGCCGACCGCACGGCTGACGACGCTCGAAAAACGGAAATCCTCGAGCAAATCTTCACCGCGAGCGGCGTAAACCGGCACTGGCAAGCCAAGTTCTTCGATGATTTCGCCCAATGCGTTGGCTCGCTTTGCGACCGACTCGGCCAGCGAAACTTCGATATCAGGCCGCAATATCGCCAACGGAATCCCAGGAACTCCGTTGCCACTGCCTAGATCCAAAACCTCCTCGCCCGCCTCTAAAAGCGGTGCGAGTTGCAAGCAATCACGCAGATCGCGGCTGACAAATAAATCCCAGGTCGTGTGACGGGTTAAGTTTAATTGTTCGTTCCATCGCCACATCGTTTCGGCATAGGCCTGCAGCTTTAGCGCGATCACCTCGTCGATTTCCATCGAATGAGCGTCAAGGGCGGCAGCAAATTCAGGATCCAATGACATCGGCAAATAGTAGCAAAGAGAACTGGTAGTGAAGGGGAACGATCATCATCATGCATCAAGCCGCGATTGAGAACCAGAGCACCGCAGGATCTTCCGGTTGCATTCTGACGATATTGCCAGTTCGCATCCTGTTTTCGCATCTTTTGTAGTGGACGAGGCTACGGGGCCTCGCATCTCATCGTAGTGAACGAGGTTACGAGTCTCCGCGGTGCGGACGAACGAAGGGACCTTCATTTCATTTCGAACCGAGCCTTCTTTTTATTTAGGGAAAATGGACAACCATGCTGACCTCTGTTTTTGTCTACGGAACGCTCAAGCGGGGCGAATGTCGCGAGTCGCTTTGGCCGGCGGCTCCCGCGTCAATCCAAGTCGGTTGGACGCGGGGGAAGCTGTTTCATCGACACGATTACCCGGCGATGCAGGCGGGCGAAGACCGGGTGCTAGGCGAATTTTGGAGCTTTTCCGATGATCAAATGCATGAAGTTTTGCAGGTGTTGGATCAGATCGAAGGGACGAACCAGCCTGGCTTTGATGATCTCTATCATCGTGTCCACGTCGAGGTGTACACGCCCGATAACCAGCCCCTTGGGGCCGCATTTGGCTATCATTACGCCACCGATCCGCTCGACGACGGATTCACCCGCGTCGTTCCGGCCGAACCTGAAGCGTTGGTCCAATGGCCGTAGTGCTCCGTTTTGCAGTGGCGGGCATCGCCAGAAGTCCCGAAGAACCTTGTTTTCAACGTAGTGGACTTCGCCAGAAGTCCAGGGACGCAAGGAATTCTGGCGAATCCCACTACCCAGAAGTCCAGGGACGCGAGGAGTTCTGGTGAATGCCACTACCCAGAAGTCCAGGGACGCAAGGAATTCTGGTGAATTCCACTACTCTAAAACTCAATTCTCACGGACGACTTGTTGCCAATTCAGTACTTCGCCGCCATCCCCTGCACCGCTTCGGCGACCGCATCGCGGAACTCTTTCGGCTCTAGAACCTCGGCATCGACGCCCAGCGACAGCACTTTGGGCAGTACTTCGCGAGGATGGGCGGCGGGAACGGTCAAAATCGAGGTGCCATCGTCTTGCAATTCCATTCGCTGTTCGGGGTGCCAGGGGTCTTCGCTGACCCACGCGGCAGCTCGCTCGCCCAGTCGAATGTGGACGATGGTCGGCGATTCGCCCGAAAAAATGCCAATGCCTCGCCCCAGCCGATCGGCCAGTTCGATGCTGGGATCGGGCTTGAAGTATTCGTCCAGCGCGACGGCGTGACGAAAACGGTCGAGTTTCCAGTTTCGCAGCCGCTGGCTCGGCTCTTTGACTTCCGGAGCCGTCGCGACCACGTAGATGCTGCTTTGATAAACCGCCAATCCGTAGGGTTCGATTCGCCGTGTCGAAACTGGTTTGCCGACCGATGCGTACTCAATCTCAACCACTCGGTGCTCGAGGATCGCTCGATTGAGTGTTTTTAGCATCCCTTCGTGTTGCTCGTACGTCTTGTTGGGCGATCCGAAGACGTACAGCGTTTTACGGTAGCGGTCGTAGTGCTCAAACACCCCGTCGGGAATCACCTCACGGACTTTGTTCCAGAACGTCTCGATCCCACGCCAATATTGGGTGCCCAGCAGCGGGTACAGCAATTCACGTCCGATCGACAACGCAATCAACTCGGTCGCCGAGATGCCGATTTCGTGAACGCCTTTGTTGTTACGCCCCAGTTTAAAAACTTTACCGCGTTCAAGCGTTTCGCTTTGGATGTCAAAACCGGCTGCTTGCAACGCTTCGACATCTCGCCGAACCGTTCGCTCGTGCAGCGTCGTTAGCCCCAAGTCGCTGACCAGGTCATCACGCAATTCGTCAAGCGTCTTGCCGAAGCGTGACATTTCTAAGAGTTGAAGCAGTTTGTGTTGGCGGATCAGTTGTTCATTGCGTGCCATTCAGAAACCCCCTCCACGGGTCGAAAAGAATCGTCAAAAAGCGTCCTGACAATCTCCGATTGTCACCCCCCTTGTTTTCGATTGGAATGTGTCGAGCCACGATTGCCAATCCGTCCTAAGCCAATCGGTCCTAGGATCGACCGCCGCATCCGTTACGATATCGCAAACATTAAACGCAGTTTTCTACTTTTCACCGATTGCATAACACCCAGGTTTTTCCGATGAGCGATCTGCCCCGAATCTTTCTCACTCGCGAGTTGCCGCCCGCCACGATGAAGCGATTGCGGGAAAGTTCGCAGTTGACGATGAGTCACGAAGATCGCTCGCTCAGCAAGCAAGAGTTGCTCGAAGGACTGCAAGACGTCGATGGATTGTTGTGTCAATTGACCGACACCATCGATGATGAGGTGCTTGCGTCGAATCCAAATCTGAAGGTGGTTTCCAATTACGCCGTCGGATTCAATAACATCGACGTTGCCGCAGCCACCAAACGAAACATTGCGGTCACGAACACACCGGGGGTGCTTAGCGATTCGACTGCCGACATGGCGTGGGCATTGATGTTCGCGGTAGCCCGCCGCGTGGTCGAAGGCGACCGTTTTGTCCGTGGCGGAAATTGGCAAGGCTGGGCTCCGCTGCAGTATTTAGGACTCGATATCAGCGGCAGCACACTTGGGTTGGTCGGGCTCGGGCGAATCGGCCGCGCGATGATTCAGCGGGCTAAAGGGTTCGATATGCGTGTGCTGTATTGGAACCGCACACGAATGGAGGCCGAGGAAGAACGCAAACTTGGCGTCGAGTATGTCGAGCTTGACGACTTGCTCGCCCAAAGCGACTTTGTTTCGCTGCATGTCGCTTTGGCCGAAGGCACCAAGCATCTAATAGACGAGCGACGACTCGAGCAAATGAAGTCGACGGCGTATCTGATCAATACCGCTCGTGGTCCCGTGGTCGACGAGAAGGCACTCGTGCGAGCGCTGCAGGCTAACACGATTGCCGGCGCGGGATTGGATGTGTTCGAGAACGAACCACAGCTTGAACCGGAACTGTTCGAGTTGCCCAATACCGTACTTGCACCTCATCTCGGCAGCGCCACGATCGCGACGCGTAGTAAGATGGGCGAATTGGCCGTAGAGAATTGCCTTGCTGGCTGCCTCGGCAAGCGTCCTCCAAATCTGGTCAACCCTGACTATGACCGCCAGTGAACGGCATTCGCACCGTTTGCTTGATCTGGCCTGCTTTGCTCAAACGCCTCCGTTCTATCGCAAAATAGTCGCCAATATTTCTCGGCGGCGTCGTTCCCCTCAATAGAGGATTGCCCTGATTGCGATTGGGGCGGATTCCCACGTAGCGATGGCTCTAGCGTGACTAACGGTCTCCCTTCTCGGGGCTGTGTTTTTTGCTGTTGGGGGGGCTGTGAGGATGTGACGGTGCTCATCATTCCTTCATCTTTCGTTGACGCAAACCTCATCGTGTTCTTCTATTCTTCCGCCGAATTCAGATCACAGTGGATCTGAGTCAGTCAAACAATACACGCGGTAAACGATCACCTGTTTGCTGCGGAGTCACGTATAACGGAATAGAAATAACATGCAGTGGAATCTAACTTCCGCGAAGCTTCCCCGTCGTTCCTCACGCGGTGCATTCACTTTGGTTGAATTGTTGGTCGTGATTGCGATCATTGGCGTGTTAGTCGGGCTACTATTACCCGCAGTACAGGCGGCTCGCGAAGCCGCACGACGGATGTCATGTAGCAACAACCTGAAGCAAATTGGTTTGGGGCTACACACTTATCACGATACCTTTCGCGTATTTCCTTATGGTTGGGACAACCGTGGGATGACTTGGAGCGGGCACATCTTGCCGCAAATCGAGCAAGCGAACCTGTATCAAACATTGATTTTTCAAGAGAGTGGGCCGGGAAACTGGGCCTCGGATGGTTCGCCTAATGAAATTGCTGCCAGCACCGTAATCCCGACTTACCGATGCCCGAGCATGGCGCTGAAGGAGCACTTGGATTACAACGGGATCCCCGAACGTGTTCCCGGCAGCTACCGTGGTAGCGCAGGTACCGAATCGAGTTCGGACGATACAAGTACCGCAGTGGCGGGAACCAAGGGACTCGAAAACCTAGACCAAGATGGCATTTTCTTTGCCTGCAGCAAAACCAAGTTCCGCGACATCATCGACGGAACCTCTAACACAATCATGATTGGCGAATCGTACACTGACCCTGAATTCGTCAAAGACGGCCAGGGGATGGATTATTGGTACATCGGTTCGCCACAGTCGGATCCCTGTCGCTGTGACGGTGGCACCGGCGGAACCGAATTCTCGGAAGTCGTTGGCACTACGATCGCCCAAATTAATGCGATTCGCAAAGCGCCGACCACCAGCGGTTACTTAATGGAGTTGTCCTTTGGTAGCTACCACATCGGTGGAGCTCATTTCACGATGAGCGACGGTGCGGTTCGTTTTATCACTGATTCGCTCGACATGGAAACGTACAAAGCGATCGGGTCACGCGATGGGCACGAAGTCGTGACCGAATACTAAACCCCAGCATTGACATTTCTTTCATTCGAATACCCAAGTCAAAACATTTCGGAGCGACCGCGGATCGTGAATTCGTTGTCGCTCCGTGAAGGAGTTAATAAATAGAATGCGTCCTCATCTACAAGCCACTGCGTTTATCGCCACTGCGTGTATCGTGCTTGTGCTTGCCACCGTCGGATGCGGCGGATCGCTGGAAGCCGACTACTCAAGCATCGGGTTGGTCCCAGTGAAGGGATCGATCACGCTCGATGGAGCGCCCATCGAAGGCGCTGTCGTTTTTTTCGAAGCCGATGACCACACGTTTTCGTACGGTACGACTGATGAATCGGGCTACTACGAATTGAAGTTCAACAGCAAAACCGCAGGAGTCACGCAAGGTCCCAAGACGGTGCGAATCAGCACGGTCGCCAGCACCGGCGAACGGGAATCCGAAGAAGAAGCCGAGGAAGACGAAGGCGAGCCATCCAATTCGAACGCCTCCGCAGCCAAGCGGGGAGAGCTCTTTCCCGAGACTTACAACAAAAAATCCGAGCTAAAGGTGACCGTTTCGGATTCGCAAGAAACGTTCAATTTTGATCTTCGCGGTGACGGTACGACCAAAAGTGCCACGTAACCCCGTTTGTAAACTGCTTAGGTGGCCGGCCAAATTTTTAGGTATCATGGGATGGCTCGCGTCTCGCCCCGTCCCTTCCTCTCCCCTACCCCCTCCCAAGATCTAGCTAACATGATGTCTCGATTACTTCTGCATTGTTCGGTTCTCTCGCTG
>NZ_ANOG01000719.1 GCF_000346295.1 Rhodopirellula maiorica SM1
ACGCCAATTTTTCGTCGCCAGCGTCAGTTTGGGCTCGAAACGCTAGCATGGGGGCCCGCTGCCTTTTTCATTCAGTTTAATGCAGTCGGTTGGATTCGGTTTGGCAGGGATGGCGGTTTCACCGCGGAAAAACGTTTTCACGCAGGAACGCATGAAGGATCAAAACAGACCGCCAATTTCGTCGTCGTTGTCGGTTTTCCGTTTGGCGGTGCCGCGACCACGTCGGCCTGCTTTGGTGGGAGCAGGTTCATTGTCGTCGGCCCCCTCCAGTGGTTCGGTCACAGGATTGCCATCCGCATCGAATCCCGACAGCAGCGTGACTTTGCGTTCGGCCGCTTCGAGCAGCCCATGGCACTGGTTCAGCCGTTTGATGCCTCGTTCGTAGTGACTCAGCGATTCGCTTAACCCCAATTCGCCGCTTTCCAATTCGTTGACGATTTGCTGTACCTCGCCCACCGCTTGTTCAAAGTCGATCTCTGCAGACTCGGATTGACTTCCAGAATCCGAAGAGGTGGTTTTCTTTTTAGCCATGTGTCTTTTTGACAAACCTAGGGTTGCGACGTAGGTATCTGTACGGGGAAAGATTCTGTGCGCTACGACCTGCCATCCTCATTGGGTGTGCAGCCGCGTACGAACCGAAATTTTAGCCGCTTCGGCCCGCAAGCGAAACGCGGCTGGCATGCTAACAAATACACAACCACTATGGCCAGGAAGACTCGAAAACGGAAGAAAAGTCACCATGCAAATACTGCCGCGGCTCGTCGTGACGCGACAAAGTACAAGCCCAATGGTGTCGCATGCGCCGAAGTGGACCGTCATGGAGTGAAGCAAGCGGAATCCGAACGTGCGGAATTTGTCGACAGAGAATCGAGAAACTCAGACGCATTGGACGCAGAATCGCTGAACGCGGAATCAATCCGTTCCGATTTTGCCGAACCATCGTCGGAATCGTCACCGTCGTCGGAATCATCTGAATCGTTCGCAATCGAAGACGTGTGGGATTCGCTCGACTCGCTTGAGTGCGAACTGGCTGAGCATGTGGATGCTGAGAATCAAGACGATGCGGCATCGTCGGAGCAGGTTGATTGTGAATTGACGGAAACGGCTGCAGAAGTCTGCGAGCGGCAATGGCCGCCGGAATCGCAATTCGAGAGCGAAGTCGAAACCGAATGCCAACCCGCAGAATTGCCCGAAACAGACTTGGAAGGCGAGTCCGAGGTGGCTGGCCAGTCCGAGGTGGCGACGTCGGTTCAGTCACAAGCGATCTTGCACGCGATCGACGGCAACCAGGCGTTGCTTCGTCAATTGCTGGCCGATTTTGCCGATTTGCAGAGCCAAGTTGTGGACGCAGCGGGGGCGTCACGAGAGGCCGTGTCTCGCGATGACGACGACCGCATAGAACTGGGGGATCATGAAAACGCGATCACGTTGCTGCGTGAGGAAATCACGGCGCTGGAAGACGAGCTTTCTGAGCTGAAGCGTCAAAACAGCGACCTGGCTGCAAAGGTCGCGAACGCCAATGTGCGGAAATCGACCAGCGATACCTCGTCGGACTTTACCGAGGCGCTTTCGTGGGAAGAGCGAAAGCAACTGATTCTGCGTCAGATGGAAGAGGATTGTTTCGACGCCGAAACCTTTTTGACGCAAACCGTCCAGTCACGACTAAATGATGCGGGTGAGGATGACGAGCCAGAGGGCAAGGTGGATCCGGTTGCGTTTGTCGAGGAGCTAACTGCCGAGATCACACGATTGCAGCAGCAGAACGAACGGTTTGAGAAAGAGATTGGCGAGCTGAATCATCTGCTCGAAAATCGGCCGCAAGCGGCCGCCGGTGGGATGGCAATCGGAGCGGCCGCGATCGCCGAGATGGTCGATGCGGACGAATTGATTCAGGAAGAGCGTCAGCGGCTGCAGACACTGCAGACGCAGTGGGAAGAAAAATTCCGTCAAGCGGAGATTGAAGCGTCACTGGAACGTGCCAAGCTGTCTCGGGAGCGGCAGGAAGTCGCCACCAAGATCGCGGATCTGGACGAGCAATTGGATCGGCTTCGTCGCGAAGCGGCGCAAAACCAAGGCGGAGAAGGTCATTCTCGCAAATGGTTGGCCAAACTAGGTCTGGCGGGCGACGACTGAGCAGAGTCTGCGCATAGCAGAGTCTGCGGAGATTGAGGAGAGTTGTGCGAAGGTTCTGTATGGACGCGGTTGCGTCGGTCATGGAGCATGGAGCATGGGGAAAGGGCACGCATCCCCCCCCTCTTTTTATATCGCGATCGGGTCGAACGCCTCTTCACCGCGTTCCCCGTCATCATGCCAGCTGGACAACGCGGATTGCATCTCCTTTCGAGGCTGCACTGGAAAGCCTAAACTGTGCGACCTGACGAAAGTCGCTTTCTGGATTTAATGCAGGTGGGCAAAAAAACAGCCTACCTCGCTTTCCCTTTTTATTTCCAATCCGCCGCAATCTCAAAACGAAGGTAGCGAAACAATGAGTGTGTTGGTTCAGCAGCAAGCCCCCGAATTCACAGCCAAAGCGGTCATGCCCAATGGCGAATTTAAAGAAATTTCGCTGTCGGATTACCGCGGCAAGTACGTCATCCTGTTCTTCTGGCCCTTGGATTTTACGTTCGTTTGCCCAACTGAAATCATCGCCTTCAGCGACCGCGCGGCTGAGTTCGAAAAGCTTGGCGTTCAGCTGCTTGGCGTTTCGGTCGACAGCGAGTTCACTCACTTGGCTTGGACGAACACCAAACGCAGCGAAGGCGGAATCGGCAAAACCGATTACCCGTTGATCGCCGACTTGAACAAGCAGATCGCACGCGACTATGACGTGCTGATTGACGCCGGAGTGGCGCTTCGCGGATTGTTCTTGATCGACCAAGAGGGTGTCGTCCGTCACCAAGTCGTCAACGATTTGCCGCTTGGCCGCAGCGTGGATGAAGCGATGAGAATCGCCCAGGCACTTCAGTACTTCGAGAAGAATGGCGAAGTCTGCCCGGCCAACTGGAAAGAAGGCAACCGCACGATCAAGCCAGGCGTCGAAGAGAGCAAAGAGTTCTTTAACGCTGAATACACCAGCTAGTTCGGTTCGCCGATCACTGTTCAAAAATAAAGCGACGGACCATCGTCCGTCGCAAGTGGGATAGGCTTCCAGCCTGTCATCGAAAACAAGTAGGATAGGCTTCCAGCCTGTTGTCAGAAACACGTAGAATAGGCTTCCAGCCTGTTATCCAAAGCGTTTTGTTTAATAATGAGCTTGGGGCGGCGCAAAAGAGCGTTGATGTACTCGTTGCCTCATTCGTTTAACCGTCAGCCGAAGGCGTACTTGCATTGGTTAGCGTTCGCGTATCGGCTAACGGTTAAACGAAGATGATTAAATCGCAACAGTGAGCCGTGGGCCGTAAGGCACCGGGTAGCGCGCTGTACCCAGCTGCTGACGCATCGCGGATCCCTGATTCAACAAGACCGTTGACGACATCCGCTACCCATTCATTTTTCTCCCTTCGTTCTTTGCACTGACACCGAAAGAAAAGCATCTGATGTGGAAGACCGGCGAACTTGGTTTGGCGACGTGGTCCGACGCCAGCACGACGTGGCAGCTCGATGCGACCGGCGGACCTCAAGGGATCCAGCTCGGTTTAGCGGGCGGCGATCCTAAGCGAGTCCAGTTCGTCTCGGTGGGCGAGGATGTGTTTCCGCAAGCGACTGAGCAATTCGTCCGCGGTGATGAATTGCATGTTTCGTTTCCGCAGCAAGAGGGTTCGTACTCGATCGAAGCGGTTTTCAAGCCGATCACCTCGAGTGCGAAGCGGTTGGTGATCGAAGTTGTGTTGTCGCTTGAAACGCGATTGTTGGACACGCATCCGACGGTGGATTTGGTGGCGGCGGGCAGCCGCGATGCGTCATCGGTGTCGGATCCATCGCCATCGGCTGGTTGCGATCCCATTTCACAGGCGATAGCCGGCGACATCTCGGTCGCCGTATTGTTAGGTCCCCACGATGCACCGTTCACCGCAAACCAATCGTCGGCCGATCAGCTTCGTTTGCGTTTGTTTGGCGAGTTCCTTGAGAAAGGAGTGATTCGCAAGGCGCGTCCTTGGATCGTCTTGTCGACATCGGATGCTGACGCGGCGGACACTGGAGTCACGTCCGATGAATTGAAGGCGATGTATGCCAAGTTGTGCGCAAGCCCTCTGCCGTTAACCCCTTAGTGTTGCTTTAGAATGCTTCGTTTAACCGCTAGCCGATAGGCGTACGCTAACCGATGCGAGTACGGCTTCGGAGACTGCTAAACGATTAAATCAACAAGCCTACGGGACCTTCGGGGGGAACACTATCGTGACGAAACTCTTGGCGAGTTTCGCTACCGGATACTCGGCGACTTGATATTCGCTCTTTTGAATCGCATGACGACTTCAAAGATCACCAGCGAAGGTAGCCAGCTGGCCCAAGCGGCAATGGGGTACGCGGTTGCCGCGGTGAGCTGCAAGTCGGTGGCAAGCACTGCCAGGATCCGCAGCAACACTGCGGAGCAGATCAGTAAATAGCTTCGCCACATCCAACGCCGGTGGGAATCCAGTCGTCCAGCGGCGGCGCGAATCCAGCCCAGCATCGTGGCAATCCACGTCACCACGCTCAGTACCGCAAATCCGCTGATCGCCCCGTACCCGTGCGGTGCACGCAGTGCCATGATCAATCCGCTTGGGGCGACGCAGATTAGGACGATCCCCACATAGAGTTTGCCGATTCGCCGGTGGATTGCTGGCCATCGGACGCGGATCCGCAGGTTTAATTGCAGCAGTCCGAGGATTAGTGCCAGCGGTGTGGTCGCGATATGCGAGTAGAAGGCGATCGCGTACACCCCGTGGAAATACGCTTTGCGGCCGCGTAAGAATCCCGTTTCAAAATTGGGCGGGAAATAGAAGGGATAGGCTTCTAGGATTAGCATCGCCGTCCATAGGATCGCGATCACCGAAAACCATGCCAGCACCGTGCTGATGCGGATCTGGTCAAAGCGATCAAGGCACCGTCGAGCTATTTTTGTTGTGCGGCCCATCTCCACACGATATCCTGATTTGCAGAGGGACGCGAATTGGCGAGCTGCGGATTCAGTGTCGCAAATCAAGCACTAGGTTTGAGTCTATCGGAAAACAGAGTTGGCGACGTACGACGGCTCTTCTGAGCGGTCGAAATTCAGCAGTGTTACAATCATGGTAGCCCAGAAAAAGGGCCGTCGCGTCCGACGTTTCGGGTAGGCTCGTAACCGAGATCTCGAGATCTCGGGTCAACATCTCAAGCAGGATTGGGTCAATCAAATGAGTGATAAACCGCCACCCTCGCTGCAACCCTACCAAACGCCTCCTGAAGTCAAAGAGGCTCGGCGGCCGATACGGTTTCGTGCCGCCAAGCTCGCCGTGTTGATGTTGATACTGTTCGGAGGCGGCGTGTTTGCCTATCGGGCAGTCCGCGTGATGCGAAACGAAGTCAACCTGAATCGACTTCCCGCCGATCCCAATCGGGAGCCGATTGGCAGTCGCTATCCTGCTAGGGACGATTCGACGCCGGAGAACGAGTTCGACCCGGTCGAAGGAGCGATTTCCGGCGACCTGGAATCGGTAGCGACTCCGCGTCAAACGATTGATCTCGTGACGCCGGACTCAGCCATCGGATCGCCACCGCCGGAAGTCGAATCGGCTTCGGCAGTGCCCTGAGCCGTCAGGCGGGAATCATCGAGTGAAATCCCGTTTGTCGTTTAGGCAGCGGGTGTCGCGTTTAGCGATTCAGTTTCGGCTGAGCCAAGAAGTCGCTGACCGTTGCCACGCGTTCCGCTTCGATCTCTTCAGCCGTTTTCGCACCGCCGAACATCGAGGCGAAGAAGCCAGGAGAATCGTCTTTGGGTTCGTTCGATGCTGCTGGCATTAAGCGACGTGGGTCGAGAACCTCTTTGGTGCGCTGCCAGCTGCGTGATGCGGTCGCGGTGACATCGCTAACCAAGCCATCTTTTTTCTGTTTGATGCGAGTCGTATCGTCTTGCCCTGGCAGCAAGCTCTTGAAGTTCGGCATCTTCCAATTCATCGGATTCAAACCGCTCATGAATTCGCCCATCGTTGGCATGGTTGAATCGGACGAAGGCGATTGAGCCTTGGCGGTGTTGATATTAAAAGCCAAAATGAGCGCAATCACGCTAACGGCGATTTTTGTCGTAGCCTGATTCATCCCTGAATCTCCTAGTGCTATCAGTTTCAGTTGACCTTTCCCGATCCATCAATGCTTCAGCTGCGATACAGATGAGATGGCGGACCGAGGGTGGACTTGTAACGAAAGTATCGACTTCGGCTATCGCATTTCGATAGTCTTGATTGCAAGATCAATTCTTTTTTCTGGAATTATTGAAGTG
>NZ_ANOG01000720.1 GCF_000346295.1 Rhodopirellula maiorica SM1
GTCAATAAAGGATCCCTAGATTCCCCCACCGACGCCAGCAAAACGCTCTATAAATTGCCACAACACTGCCTACGGTTGCAACATTTCGATGTTCCCTGGGGAGCGAATCATGATACGATAAGTGGGCGACACTAACGGTGTTTTGGAACAACCGTGACGGTCGCGTTTGCAAATCGTCCTAAACAACTAGGGCTGGTTTCGCGGCCATTAAAAGACGTTGTCCACAAGAGCCGATTTAATGCCCACATCTTCGAATTCTTGTTTGCTGCCGTTTCCTGCCACGACGCATGTGAGGAAATCCCCCCCACGATGGCGTGGCGAAGCTGTGGTGCCGAACCAGGCTCCTCGGCGGTTTTCGTTTCAAAACGCGAAACCTCCCCTCACCGCCGACCGCGATGAAACGACCGAAGTCCGCGTTAGTCCCTACTCGTTTGATCGAATCAAGGATTACCTTCTGGACGCGCCGGCTTGGTTGCTCAGCACGGTATTCCATCTGATTCTGCTGCTGGTCTTGGCGTTCATCACGATTTCGCCCGAAACCATCGACGGCATTATGTTGACGATCACCCCAGCCTCGGCACAGACAAAGCCCGAGTTTGTCGAGTTTGCGTTGCAGCCCGCTCCACTACTAGTCGAATCGCTGGACCAGACCGACAGCAACGCAAGCATCGAAACGCCTGTCGACATGGCCCCTGTATTGGAAGAGTTCGCGATTGCTCAGCCACAGGCGTTTGGATCCGAGCTGCCACCAGAGAATCCGTTTTCCCAACTTCCGAAAACATCCGGTGCATCGCTGGGCACACTGCCAAAGCTGGGCACCATGCCAAACGCGAGTGCAGCTGCTTTGATGTTCAGCGGCCGTACGGGGAAAAAGAAACAGGAACTGTTGGCTAAATACGGAGGCACTCAAGTTACCGAAGATGCAGTGGCCCTTGGATTGGCATGGCTTCAGCGTCAACAACGAACCAACGGCAACTGGAGCTTGCGAGGCCCTTACCGTGACGGCAGTCTGATGGAGAACGACACCGCAGCCACGGCGATGGCGATGATTGCATTCATGGGCGCGGGCAATACCCACCGCAGCGGAAAATACGAACGAGAAATGCTGCGTGCGGCCCAGTGGCTTGTCAAACAACAAAACCGCGTCGGTTTTATGGCCGAACGAGCGAACCCTCACGAGAAGATGTACGCCCAAGGTTTGGCTACCATCGCGTTGTGCGAACTCTATGGAATGACTCACGATTACTGGCTGCAACCGTATGCACAATTGGCATGTGATTTTGCCGTCGACTCACAATCACCTCAAGGCGGATGGCGTTACCAGCCCAAATTTGATTCCGATACGTCGGTGACCGGATGGTTTTTAATGGGGCTGAAAAGTGGCGAAGCCGCCGGTTTGGATGTGGACCGCTACGTGTTTATGAATATCGAAACGTACTTGGATTCGGTCGGCGGAAGCGGTTATGACCAAGGCTATGCGTACCAGGTGGGTGAACGAGCCACACGTTCGATGACCGCCGAGGGATTACTGATTCGCCAATACTTGGGATGGCAACGGAACCGGCCCGAGATGTCTCACGGGCTTGGCGGGTTTGTCGCCCGCGATCCCATCGACCGTCGTGACATGGACGTCTATTACTGGTACTACGCCACGCAAGCACTGCACCACTACGGCGGTCCATTGTGGGAAGAATGGAACGATAAAATGCGAGTCGAACTGCCAGCGATCCAAGAAAAGGGTGGCCCCGAAAAAGGAAGCTGGTCTCCTGTGAGCGACGCGTGGGGCGCCTTCGGAGGACGTCTCTACACGACGTGCTTCTCGCTCTATTCGCTCGAGGTTTACTACCGCCACATGCCGCTGTATGCGAGCCACCATCTCAAAGCAGCAGAAGAGGATGACAAGTAGAGACCGTCACGCATGCTCCGCTTGACATCCTCTCAGTAACGGCATCCTCTCAGTACCCCACCGAGACTCTTGGCAAGTTTTGCTACCCAATAATCACGCCGATTACTTTCGCGTGTTCGAAGCAAGCGATGTCACCGGCAATCCAGGCACTACTTGAAGAGTCGGACTGAGATCCGTAGCGTCATTGGAGAGCAGACGTTCGGGTCCGACAAAGTAAGTGTGATTGTCTGCCACGATCAAGTTGAATGTCTCGACCGGTTCGGCAACCTGTTCAATTGACTCGATCTTGCTGGTGCCCGTGGCATGATGCAACATCATGCCGACTTCGAGTTCTTTGGTTCGCAGCCATCCCTCACCCGCAACCCACCAATAGTGGCCCAGCGTCGCTTGGATCTCACCGCCAGCGGTTGAAAAACGCAAGGTTTTAGCTGGAGGCCGTTTTGTCGTTTGAAGCACTGGCTTCAAAGACAACTCGCCTGTTTCAACATCTTGTGATAGCACCAAATCGCCCGTGCGAATCGACTCAACAGACTTCGGTCCACATTCGGTTTGCACCTGAGTCCCCGCGATTAGGCATTCGCAAGTTCGCAACGCCACCAGCTGCGAGAACTGCATCGTGTACACTGTATTCCTGCGATCTTGGTCGTACTTGACGTCATACCGCTTGTTCTCCGCGCCGTAATCCATTGCCTCGTTGTAGCGATCCCACCAATCCCACCAAGCCACAGCGTTTCGTTCCATTCCCTCACCTGAAACCGCTTGCAGCACCTCGTAAACGCGTGATTCATTTCGTGCCTTTTCCCGATTCTGTTCATCCGTCTCCCTGCGCACCTGCTCGGATTGCCGCTGGATATCTCGTTGCAAAGCTTGGCTGGCGACCGCGTTTTTCCCGACATTCAAATCAACAATCGAGATCCGAGCGTTGGTTCGCAACGCGTTGGCTTGAGAGAGTTGGTCGGTGATGACCACTCGCGTATTCGCTTGAACCACATTGTCAACAATGGCAACTTGCTCGACATCCTGAAGCTCGCGAGATTTCACAATCCTTAGCACTTCCTCGCCATTGGGACGAGTGAAGGTTTGATGCCGAAGCACGATATCTCCCGAAAGCGACTCGAGCAGGCTCGGAACATAAAACGCCATCCGATATTCTTTCAGTCCTGCAATCGCTGCCTGGCCGCTTTTTGACGCCGGATCCTTGACCGCGATTTCCGTCAAGGCATTACATGCTTGCCGGCTACGTCCATTTTTGATCGCTTCGACAAAC
The DNA here is from genome assembly GCF_000346295.1 of Rhodopirellula maiorica SM1. Lineage (GTDB taxonomy): Bacteria > Planctomycetota > Planctomycetia > Pirellulales > Pirellulaceae > Novipirellula > Novipirellula maiorica. Next base: position 3,174 of record NZ_ANOG01000720.1, read on the forward strand.
GGAAATGCCAAGTCGTCGGGAAGCTGCAGTGCCGCCAGCTTTAATGCATACACCGCCGAGGGATCCTCGAGTTGCCGCAACTCTTCAAGCGTTTTCAATTTCCCCTTTGCATCCGAGCCAGAAATCGCAGCTACCCACTGTTTCACTTTAGGCAACCAGGTTTTGGCTTGCTTTGCCAATTCCTTTGATTGCCGTTTTGCCTCACGAATTTCGTCTTTCGATAACCATTGACCGTTGACGAGTTGCTGCCCCAACTTTGCCCTTGCGGCGCGGTCGTCAGGGTTCAGCGCCACGACACCTTCCCAATGTGCCCTCGCCTGAGCATCCAATTGGTTGGTTTCCGCCCAGCGTGCTAGGTGGCGATGAGCCTCGATATCAAGGTCCCCTTCACCTCGTTGTTGCACGTATTGCCTTAAGCGAAGCGTTAACCGCTCGGCATTTAGCTGATCAAGCCCCACCCACTGACCATCGACAAAGGCCTGCCCTGCGTGCCAGCGAGCTGCATCGGGGTTCTGCGACAATTCCATCAACGCCGTTCGGTCCGTTAATTGCCCCTTGGCTTCAGCTTCCAAAGCCGCCTGCACCGGATCGCTCGAAGTTTCGAGTTCGGCTGCTCCGGCAGAACCGCTCAGCAAAACGCCGCCAAGCAGCAATCCAAGACGCCACGCGAATTGTTTGACGCTTGCGCAGCGCATCGTTACCGTAACCATAGTTGGATGCCTCTATTTCGATGAAAGTGACGAGGGGAGCCTAGTGATGGCAAAGACCGACCTTTTCCCAATCATAAGGGTCTGCACCCGAGGAGGCAATCGAATTCCCGTTCGCTTCCGAATCGAACTCGTTGTGGTGCTGGTCCTTTGCGGTTTTATCCACCCCAATCCTAGCCATTCCCAACCACCAATGCAAAAAGACGGGAAAATTGCTGCATTGAAAGGGATCCATCGCGAGTTTCATCAGCACCAGCAGCGCAAACCGCTGCTCGCTCAGGAATTACAGCGTATTCAGTCCACGCTTAGAGAAACGGAACGCGATCTCGAATCGGTCCGCGAAGAGGCGTTGAAGAAGCAAATCAGTTGGCAGTTGTTGCAAATCGAGGAGGATCAGAGGCTCGCAGAACTCGAGGCGAGCGACATTCCCCTTTTTGATATTCGGAATCGCCGCATTGTAGGCCGACGTACTAATTTAACCGACCAAGCGTCGCCAAACGATCGGCTTATCCTGCTGAATCTGCAACTAACGCAGAATGACCAAATCGCTTCCGCAGCCGCCCTCTCTCAACTTGACGCCGCGTCTCGGCTCGTCATTCAGCGTCGACTGAAGGCTTTCCAGGACGGTGCAAAGTGGCAACAAGACGTCATCCAGTGGCGACAACAAGGGCCTCAGTTTTTCGAACGCTATTGGCGATTCACCGACCCCAGTCGCATCTGGACTCGCAGCGAGTGTGAGTCCTTGCTATCGACGTTTCAAACCGATGCGATCGATGACTATCCAGCGATCATCGCCGAGGCACTGCTACAAGAACGAATCGGCTATCACGACGAGGCATTGGAAAAGCTAAACTTCGTCATCCAAGCCAACACGCCGTTGCATTTTCTTGCAATCGCTGCCCGCAGTACTGTCTATACGTCGCTCGGCGAAACTCGAAAAGCCAAGATGGACATGTTGACGGCCTACAAGTCGGATCGAGCAAACCCTTACATCCGTTTTCTGCGGGCACGCCAACTTGCGGCTGCAGAGGACTTGAGCACCGCGGAAAGCGAATTGTCGGGTTTACTGAAAACGCCCGAGTTGGAATTGGACGCGCGGCGTCTACTGGCCGTAATCTACTCCCTACGCGCTTCAGACATTCCACGGCTCGCATTCAAAGCCAAAGAACAAGCGATGCTGGTGAGCGAATTCAGCAAGGATGCCGACTGGTACTCGCAGCTTTTGATGGCGATCGCCTCGAGTGTCTCGGACGAACCCAATTTCGCGGCGCTGTATGCCGACAAATCGGTTTGGCTCGCTCACAACGAACAAAAGGCGTTTGCGGAATCGATTGCGAAAACCATCAAAACCAACGCACCGCTGCAGTGGAATTTCCAGCGACGATAAATCGCGGTGCTGGCTCAAACCACATTCGCCCGTGCCGGACGCTCTGCCTGCACTTCCATAAATGCGATATCGCTCGGCGGACTTGCTACTTAAATAGATGACATGTAAAGTTAGAGACACTGTCTGAGAACGCATCAGAGGCGGAAACTTGGTAGCGGAATTCGTGAACGGCTTGTTGATTTATTGAGCCGTGACGCGTCAGCGGCCGGGTCCCATTCAGTACCCGGTGCCTTACGGCCCACGGCTCACCGTTGCAATTTGCATTTGAATTAAATCAACAAGCCGTGAAGAATTTCGATTTTCCAATGGGTGATGCCCTGCTGCCGAAAGTCTTGAGGGCTTCCGCTACGGTCTTCAGACAGAGCCTTGGCATATCCCGCACCCGATGAGGTAATCCGCGTTGGCTACTCGCAACCTAAGTCGCGAACTGAAAAAGAAAACGCCGTTTGAATCGGTCGAACAAGAGGCGATGCTGAGCGTGATGCGGACCAGCGATCTGCTCGAGAATCGCTTGGCACGCCTGCTCCGACAATACGCGTTGACGCCGTCCCAATACAACGCCTTGCGGATCATGCGGGGCGAAGGCAAACCGATGCCGTGCTTAGAGATCGCCGAGCGGATGATCCAGGTCGCACCGGCGATCACCCGGGTGGTCGATCAATTAGTCGACCGAGGATTGGTTGCCAAGGAACAATCCAGCGAAGATCGCCGCGTTTTTCTGGTTCACCTCACCACGGCAGGAAAATCGTTACTGCGAAAGATCGACGCCCCGATCGAGCAATTGCATCACACGCTGTTGGGTCATGTCCCGTCCGCAGAACTAAAAACACTGATTGCTACCCTCGCCAGAGCGAGAAACGGACTCCTGAAAAATGAAACCCTCGACTGAAAACATTTTTTTTTACAGAATCCAATAGTTTACATGTAAGGCATTCGGTTCACGGCGGTATTCCTTTGCAGACAGAGCCAATCCCTTTCTTACAAAGGAAATACAATGAACGCGTCCCGACGAAACATGCTCTCGATGACCGCAGCAGGGTTGATTCAGATCGCAG
>NZ_ANOG01000721.1 GCF_000346295.1 Rhodopirellula maiorica SM1
AACCGCACATTGAACTCGAGCACTTTGGGCCCCGCCGAAGTCAACATCAACCCCGCGTACAACACGCCTTTGAAGGGACGACGAGCACGTTTCATCGCATGCACGATCGGGACAAGCACGTCGGCTTCGATTTTTTCCATCATCGCTTCGTCGACGATCGGCGTCGGACAATACGCGCCCATGCCACCGGTGTTAGGACCGGTATCACCATCGTAGGCCGGTTTATGATCTTGCGCCGCAGGCAGCGTCATGATCGTTTCACCATCGGTGATCGCCAACACGCTTGCCTCTTGGCCGATCAATTTCTCTTCGATGATCAGTTCTTTACCGGCTTCGCCGAATTCGCGTTGATGGGCAATCCGATCGATTGCTTCGAGGGCTTCGCTGCGAGTGCTACAAACGATCACTCCTTTGCCCGCCGCTAATCCATCGGCTTTGACGACGACGTGCACCGGATCATTGGGTTCGGAATAGCGGTCCTTAATATAGCGAGCCGCATCTTCGGCGTCACGGAACGTCCGATAGCCCGCGGTTGGAATGTCGGCCATGTGCAGCAAATTTTTGCAAAACACTTTGCTGCCTTCGAGTTCCGCGGCAGCTTTGGAGGGACCGAACACCTTTAGCCCTTCATCCTGCATCGCATCGACCAACCCTGCTACCAAAGGAACCTCGGGCCCCACAACGGTGATATCGATTGCGTTTTCTTTGGCGAATTTGACCAGTTTTTCGGTCTCGGTCACTTCGATCGGGACATTGATCGCATCGATCGCGGTTCCCGCGTTCCCCGGGGCCACATAGACCGATTCCACACGAGGGCTTTGAGCAATCTTCCAAGCGAGCGCATGTTCACGTCCGCCATTACCAACAATTAAAAACTTCATCGCGGAACCACACTGTCGCAGAGATTCAAGAAAGGAAAATTCAAAGCCCAATCGGTAAATTAGCAAACCCATCAAAAACTGCCACGGTGGGAGGCCCAATCTCGGTTCGGTCGGACAAAATATTCTGGCCGCAATCGGCGAACGGGTCTCCCAAGTGTCACGGATTCCCCCCGACGGATCCCATCGTGGGAATTACGTAGCTTAACGTGGCCTAAGCGGTAGACAATTTCCCAATAGCAACTAAAATGGGTAGTGTCCTGCCGAAGAATGAAATTCTGCTGTCCGAATACTCCCCCACCCCAAGGACGGCACATTCTTCGCAAAAAACTAGTTTGGTTAGAAGCGGCGGCTGAGTGAACGTCCACCGTAGCTCAGTCGCCGCGATAACCTCATCCGTCCCCCCGCCCCAATTCATTCGCATGGCTAGCGAGATTTGCAATTGGCCGCAGAAAATCGCTTTAATCACGTGTGTTCTGCTGACTTGCAATTAAAATTCGCTGTTTGCCGCCCACTCACCCTGTCACGCACGACCATCGGTTCCTGATTTTCGGTAATGACACCGACGTCCACCGCCATGCTGAGGTTGAACGGACCCCACCTACAAAAATTCTGGCTGCTTCATGGGGCGGCACTAAAATTAAAAAGCGTTACGCTTTGACAATTGAAACCACGCTGATGATCCTTCGGCTGTTTGACTGTTTAGGATTTGAACCCTCTAACCCTGCTTGGGAGAATTAACGTTGAAGACTCGACGACAAGCTTTGAAATCTCGATTAACTCACATGATTTGCGGTGTCGCCGCAGCCTCGCTGCTGGCCTCGACTCCTGCCGTTTCCCAGGCTGGCGATCTGAAACTGCGTTTTGAATACGCAGGTGCCGCCGAAGAGCCCTCCGCTCTGGTTGTCAACAAAGACGTTGAATTTTGCGGAAAACACCAAATTTTCAACGAACGATTGTTGGTCAACAAAGAGAACAAGGGCATTAAAGATGTCGTGGTCTACGTTTACACCGGCCGCGGTGGATCGAAACTGGATGACATCCCAGCCAAGAACAACACGCACGAGCTAGAAAACAACGCCTGTCGCTTTGAACCCCACATCGTGATCTGCCAAACCGGCGACACATTGAAGGTGACCAACCCCGATGCAGTTGGCCACAATGCGAACCTGCCGTTCTTCAAAAACCCAGCACAAAACTTCTTGATCCCACCCGGGCAAGAAAAATCGGTCGTCCTCGAAGATACCGAACCAGCGCCAATTCCGGTTGAATGCAACATTCACCCTTGGATGCGTGCTTACGTCGTGGTGCTGGAACACCCCTATGTCGCCAAGAGCGACGAAAATGGCGATTTGGTCATCAAGGATCTTCCCGAAGGCGAAGAATTGACGTTCCGTGTTTTCCACGAAGCAGGCAAGATTGACGAAGTCACTGTCGATGGCAAATCTGAAAAATGGTCGCGAAGCCGTTTCGACGTCACTATCGAACCAGGCGTGAACGATCTCGGAACCGTAGTGGTTCCTGCCGAAGCGTTGAGCGCTGAATAGTGAAAGGCGAGTAATAAATCGCGAGTCAAATCGCGATCGCCCCCAATCAAACGATTTGTGGCAGGCACATCCTTGATGTGTCTGCCATTTTTTTTTTGCATGTGCGACAATCCGTGGAGTTTACGGCGAACGGGTTTACGCGGTTCAATAGGGACGAATCCTTTCTCAAATTCTTAGACCGTTTTCGCTATGCCCCCATTCGTCCGCTCTTTGCTGCTGATCGTCTGCTCGCTGCCGCTGGTGGCGATGTTGACTGGATGTGATGCCAAGATTGAACAATTTGCGTCCAACACGCTTTACTCTCTAACGCTCGCCGAATCGCGATCCGCTTCGATGGATGCGGCCCAGACCGACACCTCCGCTGTATTGCAGCAGGCATTTGGAACACCGAATGATCCAAAATGGCCAAGCGATATGCTGAGCGAATCGGCTCGGTCGCTGATCGATGTCGACCGCCTTCATCGGGCGGCGGGGCCTATTTCGAGTCTGCAGGACGGCAGCCATCTGGGACTGTACCGAGAACACTGTGTCCATTGCCACGGGCTTTCGGGCGACGGATTCGGTCCCACGTCGTTGGCGCTGAACCCTTATCCACGCGATTTTCGCCACGGCATTTTCAAATGGAAATCGACTCGGCGGAATGCCAAACCGACTCGCCAGGATCTTCGCCGCACGCTGGTTCACGGCGAAGCCGGTACGGCGATGCCATCGTTTTCGGTGCTGCCGGATGACGAATTGGATGCGTTGGTCGATTACGTGATCTACTTGTCGATTCGTGGTGAAGTCGAGCGTGAATTGCTGGCTGCCGCGGTGGAACTGGGTTACGACGAGACGCCTCCCGAAGCGGAGTTACAGATCCGCTTGCCGCTGGCTGGCGATGCTCCACCGGCTAGTGACAGCCAGGCGACAAGCGAAGGCGCCGAGGCCACTGCCGAAATCATTCAAGAGGTGATCAACGAGTGGGTTGCTGCCGAGGATGCCGTGGTCGAAGTCCCCGCCGCGACGACGGTTTCCTCGACAAGTGACGCCGATGCGATCGAACGAGGCCGTGAATTGTTCCATGGCCAGATCGCAAACTGCGTCGGTTGCCACGGTCCGCAGGGCAACGGCGAGGCGGTGACGCTTGACTATGACGATTGGACCAAAGAGTATTCGACGCGATTAGGATTAACGCCCACCGACCGCGATGCGATGAAACCGTTCCGCAGAGCGGGTGCCCCCAAGCCGCGGCCGATTGTGCCGCGGCGATTACAGGGAGGCGTGTTCCGCGGGGGCGGTGATGGCGAGACGCTCTATCGACGGATTACCCAAGGGGTTGCGGGAACCCCAATGCCAAGCTTGGAGGTGACGGAGACCGAGAGCGGCAAAGGATTGACGTCGGATCAAGTCTGGGACTTGGTCCACTATGTTCAATCGCTCGGAAAACCTTAGGCTTGCTAAATCCTGGCCGCCAATTCCAACTTGCGATTGATTGCGACGTTTTGATGCTTGTTCGCTCGTCTTCTCTCATCCTCGGTTGCCGACATTCCTCTTTCGCTGAAACAAACCTTCCTATGAGTCAAGAAACGTATCGATCGATTGGCGCAATCGCCGGGGTGATCACCGGAGTGGTTTTGATGGCCCTGCTCGGCTATTCAGGACTGATTGCCGGATTCTGCTTTGGTGCCGGTGGCGCGGTATTGGGCGGCATCTTGGGGGAACGCGTTCATTCGATGCGTCACAAAAATCACTAAGCTTTTGGTCATCAAACACACAATGCAGTCACCAAGCATTCCCTATCACCGCATCGTTCATCGATTGGCCCTCCTGACCGTCTGCCTGACTTGGCCGCTGATCTGGGTGGGCGGTATGGTCACGACCTACGACGCGGGTATGGCGGTTCCGGATTGGCCCAATACCTACGGCTACAACCTGTTTTTGTACCCCTACAAAACCTGGTTGCTGGGCCCGTTTGACCTGTTCATCGAACACGGACACCGCCTGCTCGGCGGACTGCTTGGATTCACCGCGATCGGCTTGGTCGTCGCCGCTTGGCGGACCGAACATCGAAGATGGGTCAAAGGTTTTGCCGCAATGATCTTGGTGGCGGTGATCATCCAAGGGGGGCTTGGTGGCATCCGAGTGGTGCTCGGCGACCGGACATTTGCGATGATTCACGGCACGACGGCGCCGATCGTTTTTGCCTTGACCGTTACCGGGATGGTCATCACCAGCCGCTGGTGGTTCCGCTATTCACGTGGTAGCTATGGCGATTCGCAATCCGAATCGACACCCCAGCCGGAACGATCGGACCCCGATTCGGAAAATTTCGTTGCGTTACCTCGGCTCGCCAAAGGGACGTTTGGAATCGTCACGTTGCTGGTGGTGACGTGCTACCTGCAGCTCGTACTAGGGGCGATATTACGGCATTTGCAGCCTACCGGGTCACCCACAGGCTTTTTGCACACGACCACGACGCATGTCGTGTTGGCGTTTGTGCTGTGGTTGATGGTGGCGGTTGCCTGGGCTCGATTACGCAAGTGCGGCGATTTGACGCTGTCGCGTCCTGGGGTTGCCCTGATAGGATTAGTGGGCATTCAAATTTTGCTGGGTATTGGGACTTGGGTAGTTCACTATGGCTGGCCTGCGTTTCTGGGATGGTTTCCCGGAGCCGAGGGGTATGTCATTGAGTCAAAGAATTACGCCAATGCGTTACTTGTCACTTCGCATGTTGCGACCGGATCTTTGATTCTTGCGGTTTCCACGTTTGCATGGGTCCGTATACTGCGTGTTCGCAACCTGAACATGGCTTCCGTCACGAGCGAAACGGCGACTTAACTAGGAACGAATATTAAAGTGTCGACAGAGATATTAATCGCCGATCCACTGACGCCCTCGTCGGCGAGGGTTCGTTACGTGAGCGAAGGAAAACAAGTGGACAGCCAGCGGGAACCCCACCCTCGAGATGCCGCCCACGAAGTTACCCAAAGAGCAGGGCAGGGCAGGGCAGAGGATGCTTCGGCCGCAGCCCCATCGACCGCGGGCGCCGTTGCGTCGACGCATCCGAGTCTTTTTTCGGACTACATCCAACTGACCAAACCGCGAATCGTGACCATGATCTTGGTCACCACAGTCGCTTCGGCGATGATCGCCGCGGGCGGATGGATCGCGACGCTCGATATGTTTTGGTTGCTG
>NZ_ANOG01000722.1 GCF_000346295.1 Rhodopirellula maiorica SM1
GTTACAGGTTGTTTGTGGCGAAGCCAGACGCCTCCGGCCCGGCCGCCTGTTGGATCGCGAGGGAGGAGCCCGTTTGTTGGGGGGGACGCGTTCGAGGGCGACAGCGGGCCTGCAGACCGGAACGATCGCGTCCTTGATCGCTTTTTCTTGCCGAATTCATAATCAAAAAACGCGGTTTTCGTTACCCGCCCCCGCCGCGATGCATTGGCTCGAGCCGCGATGCCAAATCGTCACAAGCTGATGCTGTAAAACGGTTTAGCGGCATTATTCGGGTTGGTCGTGGGCCGGGCCAGCTTGCGTAGCATTATTCGGGCCAAAAAGATCGACTTGCCCTTTTCGGATTTTGAGCGATCTGTTAGGGTTTGAGGGTGATCACCGGTGTAATTGTTGCGTTTTGCGTCCAAATCTTTCCGCTTGACCGTTTTTCTGGGAATGTTGGCCCACAGAGACGGCGAATTCTCTTCATCCATCCTCGATGTTTTCTCGGGCTGATGGTTTGCGCTAAACGTACTGATGCACACCGGCAGTCGCCTTTTGCAACTGTTCCAACTCGCGTTACCCAAAAGCATTCGCTTGGCACTGCGATTGTTTGTTCAGTTCAATCGAACCGTTTGATTGAAAAGCGCCTCTGCTACCTCACTCGCGCCCGCCAAATATTGGCCTCCTAAGGAGCTTTCACCGAAGATGGCAACTACGACCATGCGTCGCCTCGAACCTACTAGCGTTCGACACTTTGGAACTGGACTTTCCACTTTTGAACTACCTGACCTGACCGCCCTGCAAACCGTGTCGTACGCGGCGTTCCTGCAAGAGGATCGTGAGCCACTGAATCGGGAAGATGAAGGGCTGGAAAGTGTGTTGCGCGAGATCTTTCCTATCTCAAGTTATGACGGCAACATCACGCTGGAGTATCTTTACTACGAACTAGGCAAGCCACGCTATACCAGTCAGGAATGTCGCCAGCTTCGTTTGACCTATGGCCGGCCGCTGCGGATTTGGTTGCGTCTAAATCGTGAAGAGCCTGTCGAAGAAGAGGTTTATCTGGGCGACCTGCCAATCATGATGGGCGGTGGCGAGTTCATTATTAACGGTGCCGAGCGTGTCGTTGTTTCGCAGTTGCATCGTAGCCCCGGTGTCGACTTTGTGCTCGAGCAAGACACCACGACCGATCGCAAGTTGCCAAGCTGCCGCGTGATCCCCGAGCGTGGTTCGTGGATCGAAGTCAATGTGACCAAGAAAGACGCGCTGACGGTCCGTATTGACCAAAGTGGTAAATTTGCTGCGACCACCTTGCTGCGTGCAATGGATCCTCGCTATTCGACCGACGCCGATCTGTTGGCGGCGTTCTACGAAACGAGCGAGTACAAGATCAGCGGTGGCAAGAGCGCTGCGAAAATCGAAGGCAAAATCGCAGTCGATGACGTGATTTACCCCAGCGATTCGGATCGCGCGGGCGAAATTATCGTCGAAGCAGGGCACAAAGTCACCAAGGAAGTTGCCGAGACGATCTGCACCGCTGGCGTCACCAGTATCGAGTGCATGGAATCGCCCAAGATTCCGTTGATTTTCAATACGTTGATGGAAGACAATACGGCAAGCCACGAAGAAGCGTTGCTTCGTATCTACCAACGTCTTCGTCCCGGTAATCCGCCGCAACTGGAAAAGGCTCGCACCTTGTTCCAGGAAAAATTCTTTGACGAAAACCGATACCGTTTGGGCAAGGTCGGGCGTTTCCGACTGAACCGCAAACTTGAACTCGGCGTCGATGAAGACATTATGACGCTTCGCCCCGACGACATGATCGCGGCGATCAAGTACTTGATCAATCTGTTCGATCCCGACAGTGGCGCGGAAATCGACGATATTGACCACCTCGGCAATCGTCGTTTGCGAACCATCGACGAATTGGCGAGCGAAGAACTGCGTAAGGGGTTCTTGAAACTGCGTCGTACCGTTCAAGAGCGAATGAGTATCAAAGATGCTCAGGACATGTCGCCTCGTTCGTTGATCAATCCGAAAAGTGTTTCTGCGGCGATCGATTACTTCTTCGGTCGTGGTGAGCTTTCGCAGGTGGTTGACCAGACGAACCCGTTGAGCCAATTGGCACACGAACGTCGCTTGTCGGCTCTCGGTCCGGGTGGTTTGAACCGTAAACGTGCAGGCTTTGAAGTTCGTGACGTCCACATTTCTCACTATGGTCGTATCTGCCCGATTGAGACCCCTGAAGGTACCAATATTGGTCTGATTAGCTCGCTGGCGATTTACGCCGGTGTAGACAGCTATGGCTTCCTGGTCACGCCTTATCGTTTGATCAAAGACGGCAAGGTGGTCGATCAAGTTGTATGGTTGCGAGCGGACGAAGAAAGCGAATCTTATGTCGCTCCGGCGGATACCGAAATCGTCGACGGGGCGCTTGTGCCTGGGCCGAACATGATCGCTCGTTTCCGTAGCGACTTTGAAATCGTTCAGCCTGAGCAAGTCGATTACATGGACGTTGCACCGAGCCAGATGGTGGGTGTTTCGGCCGGTTTGATTCCGTTCCTCGAGCACGATGATGCAAACCGTGCGTTGATGGGATCGAACATGCAGCGGCAAGCGGTGCCGTTGTTGGTTGCCGAGCCGCCGATCGTCGGTACCGGCGTCGAACGCGAAGTCGCACGCAACAGTGCGATGGTCGTGCGAGCACGTCGTGCGGGTAAGGTCACCTACGCGGATTCGACTCGCATCGAAATTGGCAGCGATCACTATGACCTGAAGAAATATCAGGGGCTGAACGAACGCACCTGTTTGAACCAGAAACCGATCGTCAGTATCGGTGACAAGGTCGAGCAAAATCAAATCATTGCCGACGGGGCCGCGACCCGTAACGGTGAATTGGCTCTAGGCCGTAACGTCTTGGTCGGCTTTATGTCGTTTGACGGATTCAACTACGAAGACGCGATCATTATCAGCGAAGAATTGGTTCGCAACGATACTTACACGTCGATCCACATCGAAGATTTTGATGTGGAAATTCGCGAAACCAAACTCGGCCGCGAAGAGTTCACTCGCGATATTCCCAACGTTTCGGAAAAAGCACTGCGGAACCTCGATGACTCGGGGATTGTCAACGTCGGTACTTATGTCAAACCAGGCGATATTCTGGTCGGTAAAGTAAGTCCGAAGAGCAAGACCGAGTTGACGCCCGAGGAAAAACTGTTGCACGCGATCTTTGGTCGTGCGGGCGAAGACGTCAAGAACGATTCGTTGGAAGTGCCTTCGGGCATCGAAGGCATCGTGATCGACACGCAGAAGTTCTCACGCCGCATGAGCTTGTCTGAAGATGAACGAAAGATCTTCGAAGCGGAATTGAAGGCCGTCGAGAGCGAAGGAAATGCCGAAGTCGCCAGCACCTTTGAGTCGCTCGTTCGCGAAATGGAAGAAGTCGCCGGTGTGAAGCTCAAGGACGCGACGGGCACTCCGCTGGCTGATGGTCAAGATCCAAAATTTGTTGCCGAGCGTGCCACGTCGTTCCGCTTGGACCATATCTTGGACCAGGTCAAAGACGAAGCGAAGAAGAAGGACGTCGAAAACGTTCACGCTCAACAGTGGTCGAACGTGGAAACGGCGATCGACGCGCGTGACCGTAAATTGAACAGCATGAAACGTGGTGACGAACTACGCAGTGGTGTTCTGCAAATGGTCAAGGTTTACATCGCGACCAAACGAGTGATCAGCGTCGGTGACAAGATGGCCGGTCGCCACGGTAACAAGGGT
>NZ_ANOG01000723.1 GCF_000346295.1 Rhodopirellula maiorica SM1
GGTGCTTCCGGAGCAGGCGTGTACTCTTTTCGCTTGCCCAATCGCTCGCGTGCCGCCTCTTGCTTATCAAGATGGCTACCGTTGGTGCCATACTTTTTGATGAAGGTCGCAACGCCTTCGCTTGGCTGAGCACCCACGCTCAACCAATGGTCGATTCGGTCTGACTTCAGCGTCACCCGTGCATCGGTCTCGGGGCACATTGGATCGTAATAGCCAACTTCTTCGATCACACGACCGTCACGAGGACTGCGTTGATCCATCACACATACACGAAAAAACGGGCGGTGAGTCCGGCCCATCTTCTTCATTCGAATTCTTACTGCCATTAACTGCTTCTCAATCGATACAGGGGTTTCACTTCTAGTCAGACTGCCTAGGGCGGAAAATACTTTTTCCACGCCGGGTCGGTGCCAGAACGTACTGGCATCTCTTTACTTCATCTGAATCGTTACGCTGGAATTTGGCTTCCAGCTTGCCCGCAATGCGGTTTGTGCAACTAGGCCTTAGAGCTCAACCGTAGCGAAAGTCGCCAAGACTTTCGAAGCTTCACTGTGCTTGCCGAAACTCTTGGCGAGTTTCGCTACTGCAAAACCACTAGCCTTTGCGTTTCATCTTTCGCAACATTTTGTCGCGTTCTTTCTTCCGTTTTCTTTTCTCGGCTGGCGACAATCGTTCGCCAGTCCCTTTTTTGACCTTCATCCCGCCCATTCCGGGATTGTTCAACATGCCGCTGCTTTGCATCTGCTGCATCATCTTCATCCGCCCGCCGGCACCTTGGCCCATCATGCCTTGCATCAGCGGCTTCATCATCTCGAACTGCTTGACCAACTGGGTGATCACGGGCGACTGAACCCCGGCTCCCTTGGCGATCCGCGTTCGTCGATGCGCGTCAATCAGCTTGGGATTCCGACGCTCTTCCATCGTCATGCTGTTGATCGCGCCGATGGTTTGGCGAATCCCGCCCGCAGCTTCCTCGCTGTCCATCATCTCTTTGAATTGGCCCATGCCAGGCATCAGGCCCATCATCTTGCCCATCAACCCAGGCTTGGCGACCTTTTCCATCATGTTTTTGAAATCATCGAGCGTGAAGTCGCCCGAAGCCATCTTGGCCTCAAGCTCTTCGCGTTCGCTTTCATCGACAATCCGGTGGGCTTCGCGAGCGGCGGCGACGATATCGCCCATCTGCAAAATGCGGCTCGCCATGCCTTCGGGCCGAAACGGCTCCAGAGCATCAAAGTGCTCGCCCGTTCCGATAAATTTGATCGGTACGCCAGTGACGTGCTTGACCGACAACAACGCACCACCACGGGCGTCGCCGTCCAACTTGGTCATGATCACGCCGTCCAGCTCCAACGCGTCGTTAAACGCCCCGGCACTGTTGACCGCGTCTTGACCGGTCATTCCGTCGACAACCAGATAAACTTGATCTGGCCCGACCTTTTTATCGATCTTGGCCAATTCGGCCATCAATTCGTCATCAATCGCCAACCGGCCGGCGGTGTCCAGGATGACGACGCGTGCGCCCTCGGCTTTCGCCTTGGCGACCCCGTTTTGACAAACTTTGACCGGATCTTTGTTGTCCGCTTCGCTGTAGACCGGAATGTCTAATTGGCGGCCAATGACGTGCAACTGCTCGATCGCCGCCGGACGCTGCAAGTCGGCCGCGACCAGCATCGGCTTGATGTCTTGTTCTTTGAGTAGCTGCGAAAGCTTACCACACGTCGTCGTTTTACCACTTCCCTGCAAACCGCAGAGCATGATGACGGTGGGGCCTTCGCTCTTCAAATGCAGCGAGGAATCGACTGGACCGAGGATCGAAATCAACTCGTCGTGAACGATTCGCACCAATTCTTCGTTCGGACGAAGACTTAGCAGGACTCGCTTGCCCAGTGCCTTTTCCGACACATGCCCCATGAAATCTTGGACGACGGAGTAGCTAACGTCCGCCTCGAGCATCGATTTCTGAACAATATCGAGCCCGTCGCGCATATTGCTTTCGGTAAGCTTGCCCTTGCCGGACAGGCTCTTAAAAGCAGACTGCAGACCATCAGATAGAGATTCAAACACAGGAAACTACGGGGGAAAACGAACAATCGCACAGAAGTCGGGACAAAGGGATCCCGAGCGAAGCACGGCAGTTTACGTGAGAAAGGCCGGTTTTGTAAATGCACAACGCAGAACTAGCTTGGGAATAGTCCTAGAAATCGTGGGGGCTC
>NZ_ANOG01000724.1 GCF_000346295.1 Rhodopirellula maiorica SM1
GCGTGATGACGCTTGTGGAGAAAGGCGTCATCAATGTGGATGACACTGTCTCGCAACACTTACCCGAGTTCGGCAACCACGGCAAGGAACCGATCACGATCAAACAATTGTTGCTGCACACCAGCGGGCTGACCCCTGACAATGCAATCTCGGATTACCAAGAATCGCCCACTGCCGCGATCGACAATGTGATGAATCTGGGACTCAACTACACGCCAGGTTCAAAGTTTCGCTACTCGGACGTCGGCTTCATTGTGCTCGGAGAAATCGTTCGTCGTAAAACCGGAATGGATCTGGACGCGTATTCGCAACAAACGATTTTCCAACCGCTGGGGATGAACGAAACAGGCTACAAACCAACCGCGTCACTGCAACAACGGGCCGCCACCACCGAGCAACGAGGCGGACACTGGATGCAAGGCGAAGTCCACGACCCGCGAGCCTACGCGCTGGGCGGTGTGGCGGGACATGCGGGACTATTCAGCACCGCCTCGGATCTGTCTGGCTATGCAACCGCGATGTGCAACCGAGGAACTCTCGATGACACCATGATCGTTTCAGCGGCCACGTTTGACGCGATGACTGCGTCGTACTCCGTTCCCGGGGACGCGTTGCGAGGACTCGGCTGGGACAAGCAATCGGGATACTCATCCAACCGCGGCAAGACGATGACGGACGCCGCGTTTGGCCATGGTGGTTTTACCGGTACCGCGATGTGGATCGATCCCGAGCTGAAACTCTATGTGATTTTCCTGAGTAATCGAGTTCACCCCAACGGCAAAGGCAGTGTGAATGCGTTGGCCGGACGCATCGGCACCATCGCAGCCGATGCGGTGAAGTAGCGATTGCGGCTTTGCGCTGTTAGGTGCAAATACTTGCGACCGCGTCGCCACAGCTTGGATCGAACTTGGCTATTGATTGCCGATGTACTGATTATAGATCGACCGCTAGTGCCGATCAGTTAGCACAATGATTTCCAGGATCGAGGCGGTTTGGTTTTTAATCATTTTGCCCATCAATCATTTTGTCAACATTGACCGCAGTAAGCAGCCAGAGGCATTAGACCAGCAGTACTTTTCCAGGTCCCAAAGGAACGACAGAAATCCACGTCATGCGCGGCACCGAAGAAAGGAAACGGGTTAAGATGTAAGGATTAAAAAATGGAGGGATGCATGACGGTTTCTTGCCTTTGTCCCGCATATATCGGTCTCCACATCTTTTTGCCCCTCATCTTTTTGCCGGACCTTCAGCATGGCGATTACCGAACGCAATGCGATTACCAGAGGCCGCCTCGACAGCGTCGCAATTCTGGCATCTCAGAGCCTGCAGATCGATTCGTGTTAGTGAGCGGGAATGAGTGTTCCAACAATCCAGTCGTCGGCATCCCTAATTGGCGTGCCATCAAACCTACCATCGCACCTACCGCCAGTGGATCTGCGTGGCGCTCGTGAACAATGATTTGGCAAAATGATTTCCAGGACCGAGGTAGTCTAGTTTTTTAATCATTTTGCCCATCAATCATTTTGCCAACATTGACCGCAGTAAGCAGCCAGAGGCATTAGACCAGCAGTACTTTTCCAGGTCCCAAAGGAACGACAGAAATCCACGTCATGCGCAACCGAAAGCAGCACTGTTACGTTCAGTTCAAATGCGCAGCACCTAGAAAGCAAAGCAGGTTAAAAGATGAGAGGTTAAAAAATGGGGGGATGCATGACGGTTTCTTGCCTTTATCCCGCATATATCGGTCTCCATATCTTTTTGCCCCTCATCTTTTTGCCGGACCGTCAACGGGGTGACCGCCGAACGCAATTGGCGGTGTGCCTGATCACTTCCGCCCGCACATCATTACGGAAATCCAGTCAAATGAAGGCAACCTAAAGTTGCGGCAGCAACACTCAAGCTTCGTCACGGGCAGCCACTCCTCACTCCTCACTCCTCACTCCTCACTCCTCACTCCTCACTCCTCTTTGCAGGCTCGCTTCGAGATCGGAGTACGAGTACCGGCGAACGCCTGAGCACGAGCAGCTGCACGATTTCTTCAGTGGCATAACTGAGCCGCCGCTGAACAGCCCACCGTCAAGACCGACTGGATCGGCTGCTCCAGTCCATCCTCAAGTTCTGTCGCGAATCCCGATGGCCTAGTGTTTTTCTCGTTTCGGCGACGCGCTCTTGCCGTAGTTTTCGGTCGTGTTAACCGAGTGGACCGTCAACTCGGCCCTCTCACGTATGACAAATTCGCTCAATCCGACTCGCGTTTCGTCATTACCCCAATCGTAGGTGTAGCCGAGTCGTGTCCAAGGATAGGCCGGCCCGCTCGACGGTGTGTACCGTGCATCGGCGGTGCTGTGATACCACTGTTTATAACACTCGCTTACCCACACATATCCGCTTACGTCTGGAAATTTGAGCTGCGCCTCGTAATCGGTGATCTCAGGATCAGCGCTTGGACGATACAGATCGTTGGGATTAACCCACAGCTCAACGACAAACTTATGGCCACTGTTCGGCGGCAAACCGAGTAGTTGTTCCAAGCGGCGCGGCAACGTCGTGTCACTTTCACCAGGATCATAATCAACACAAAACTCTTTCAATTTCGGCGCGGCCGTGACCCATAGCGTGTACTTCTCCTGGAACGTTGTACCGGGACTGGGATAGTAAGACTTGTGTGTTGTCCAAGTCGCCACGAGGACTTGCCGGTCGTTGCCGCTGCCCCGCCAAATCAGCTCCTGGTTGCTCTGCAATATCGGTGTGAGTTCGCGTGAGACATTTTCTTCCGTCGCATTTACCGCGTTTTTGACCGCTTGTTGATAACGCTTGGGCAACACAACCGGTTGCGCGTCCGGGTGCGAGTGAAGACTGCTTGAGAAGTCTTTGCCGTGGGGCTTACCGTCAGGTGAATCGGCATCGCCCCGCTGATTGACGAAACAGCAAATAACGCCAAACAGAATCGCTATTGTGAGTCGCATGATCGAATCTCCAGATCGTGGGTGAGTTGTTGTCATCACGAAACCATGGGTTGCGAAGTTCGCCCGAACCACAGATCTCTGAGTTGTCGGGAATCACCTGAGCAGCCTCAAATCAATCGTATAACGTTGGTGGTCACACGGCGGCGTTCAGATCGTTGTGGTCACGAAAAGACGTTGCCACCGCTCGAGTGCACCACTTGGTTTTTATGCTGTGTCTGTATTGCGGATGACTCTCTCAACGGTCTGGCTCCGCAGCCCTTAGATTACTGGCCGAAGTGCGGCTGAGCAACAATCGACCGCGGAGCAGTCGTTTCACAACTCAACCACTGCTGAAATCTTCCTGTCTCCATCTTCCTGCCAACTCCGATCGAGCAAAGAGGCAGGAAAATGACTCTCGGAACCAGTGTTTGCCCAACAGTACCGGGAAGTCCCCGAGCGAGACCGAACCACGCGAACCAAACCAGGCCTCCAACCAAACCAGGCCTCCAACCAAGCATGGAATGCAAGCACGGTGGTCCTCACCTATGACGGACGATTGCTTTTCCATCTGCCAAGCCTCGCAAACCATTCTCGGGTGCACAAACCAGTTATGACAGACCGCCTTCATCGTACTCGTACTCAGCACCGCGGTACTCGTACTTGCACTCGATTTCCAGCATTGTACTGGGTCGGACTCAGCGACGACGTCCAGACGCGAAATCAACCGAGTCGTCATCGATGCGCACTGGATCGAGAGACGGTAAACATCGAGTCGATCGTGGTCGAAGATCGGTTCGGCCTTTGCGGCCCCGTATCGAGATCGGAGTACGAGTACCGGCTGACGCCTGAGCACGAGTACGAGCACGATTTCTTGAGTGGCAAAACGTTTGCGATGTGCGGGCAGTTGGGTTTCCGTTTGAGAACGGCGTCCACCGCCGCTTGCGTCACCATCACATAGCTCTAGTTATTGACTAGCAAATGTAACTAGGCTAATCATCGGCCCACTACCTCTGCGATCTCTGCGTTTGCTGCTTTTTAACGCAGAGGACGCGAAGTCGCAGAGAAACGCAAAGTAACAACAATGTCGTTCGCGCGAATCACACTGCTATAATATTATACGTCACTCAGTACACGCGAAAGATTTTCCAGTTCAAAACCGTCTAATTCGCGAGATCGGGCGCACTCGCTCGTTACCCGCCGTTGGGACGTGGAACAAGACGTTGGGGTGATCGTCGGCTATCGGCTCGCATCGCGACGACCGTCTCTGGATTCAGTGCCGCAGCAAATTGAGGGTGAATTGAAGCACCGGAAGGCAGCAGCAAAACAAGCGGGTTTTTCTTGAGGCGGGACTGAACGGTGTCGAGATCAATCTCTGCTCCCTCGACGGATTGAAATTTCAGTTGGTGTACACCGAAACGCACCAGTTTCGACTGAAGTATCACAACGTCTTGGGTCCGATTTGCCAACTCAGGACGCTCGCGTTGTGATTCCACATGATAGCTTGATTGGGCTGTCTCAAAAAAGATTTTGGCACCCGTGAGAATCATTTCGCGCCCATCACGCAACGGTTCAATCGTCACGTTTACGATCGTCTCCGGAACTGTAAACGAATCTTCAGCCAAGGTGGACGCCGCCGGCATGCAACAGAATATCGCAACCGCGATTTTCACAGCTTTATGTATCACTTCGATCTTCATTTCAGTTGTGCCCCAATCAGCAGTCGGCCATTCAGCCGTCGTTTTGTCTTGGATCGCACTCGTACTCAGCACCGCGGTACTCGTGCTCGTGCTCGACAGGCGTCGGTCAATCGCAGCCGACGGATGCTTTGAAGCATCGATAGGGCGTCCAATATGGCAGGAAAATGTTGGCAGGAAGATGATGAGATTTTCCTGCCATCTAGCGTCACCACAAGAGCCACCGGAGTCGTTCAATAGACGAATGCTATCGAAAGAAAACAAACAAAAGCACGACGATCATGACAACCGTAATGGCCACGTAGCCAAAACGTGCGGAAAGAACGGGAAATACAAACGCGGAACTGACGCCGACGGCAATGGCAACGTGGGTCGCGAGCAAGAACTTGAGTATTGAAGTCACAATGCCGATAGTCGGTAGCCGGTGCGTGAGGAGAATAGTCTCGATAGTCAACAATGCTGGGCATGTCCGTGCTAATTGGCGATGGGGACTTGTAAGGGTTCTCAGCTTCCATCAATTCAGTGCCACAACGTCTGAAATCACGGGGATCGCGCGATGAACCTTCCATCGCCCAAGATCAGTTCGCGTTCTCCCCTGCATTTTATTGCTACCCGTAATAGTTTGACCATCGTGGAAGGTCACGATCAAGGCCCAAGACGACAGATAGCGGCCTGCGATCGCCACAATCAAGCCGGCAATTGTATTCCATCGCGGCGTTATTTGAAATGTTGAGCGACCAGGAAAAGTTGCGATCAAGGTCACCGGTTTCGGCGTAC
>NZ_ANOG01000725.1 GCF_000346295.1 Rhodopirellula maiorica SM1
CCGGATCTTCATCGCTCTCGCGATTTTGATCCAGCCTACGGATACGTGCGATTGTAGGCCGGAACGCAGCGGAGCGGAGTTCCGGCATGGCGGCGGCAACGAACTCGCCATTACATCCGCCACCGCCGGATCTTCATCGCTCTGGCGATTTTGATCCGGCCTACGATAGCAACTCGGCGGCCAACTCTTGCTTGCACGCGCCGATGACTTGGCCAATTAATTGGTCCGCCTGTTCGCCGCTGAGCGTGCCGTCGTGCAGTTGCAATGACACCGACATCAAAACGCGTTTGCGATCCTTGCCATCTTTGGCCGGGTCACGGTACGTTTCACAGTAGCGAACCCCAGCAAGCTCTTCGCCTACTGCCGCCCGCACGACTCGTTCCAACTCGCTCCAGCGGACAGATTCGGCAACGACAAAGTTCAAATCTCGCTCAACCGATGGGAACATGCTGACGCTCTGCTGCTGTGGCACAAGCGAAGCCGCCTCCAACAACGTCGGTAGTGAAAACTCTGCGGCAACCACGGGGGCTGGCAACTTCCACAATTTCAAGACCTTTGGGTCGACAATGCCCAGATAGCCCACCATCCGTGTGCCGCAACTGACTTCGACCACGGCGCCCTTGGCAAACCCGTGCCGTTGGATCGCTTTGACTTGTACCGCATCGGCGATGCCCATTCGCTGGCAAAGCGTTTCGATCGCTCCCTTCATTTCCAAGTAATCGCAACCCGAAACCATTGCCAACGAGTATTGCTCGCTCGGCAGCGCTTCGTTGCTCTGTTGTGGCAAGTATATGTGAGCGATCTCAAAAAGGTCCGCGTGAATGCTGGCCGAGGCCCAGTTGTTCGCTCGTCCTTCGAGCAAGCTTGGGATCAACGATCGACGCAGCGTACGAGCTCCTTTGAGCATCGCAGTTTCGGTTTTCAACGCCGCCAATTCCGTCCACGGGCTGAGCGATTCGTCAAGCTTGTTCGTGACAACACTCGGTGTCATCGCTTCGGAAAATCCGGCACTGGTCATTACCGATCGAATACGCTCCATCGCAACATCGAAGTCACGTTTGCTGCTCGGCGCGACCGGGATCGGTGCATCCTCGGGGATGTTTTCGTAACCATGAATCCGCGCGACTTCTTCGATCAAATCGGCCTCGCGTCCCAAGTCATGTCGCCACGACGGCGGTACGTACGTATCGCTGCCGCTTTCGTGGTCACAGCCGAGCTTGACCAAAATGCGCTCGACCTCTTCGCGATCGATTTTGATGCCTAGCACGCGTTCGACTTGGCTCAATCGCAACGTGACCGGCGAGTTCGGTGTGATCTCGGGCGCGGTGTCGATTACGCCTTCAGCCAATTTGCCACCGGCAGTTTCCAGTATCAATTGGCAAACTCGGCGGCTCGCCCAGTCGACGCCGACGGGATCGACGCGGCGTTCGAATCGGTAGGATGACGGGCTTTGCAGTTTCAGCTTGCGAGCCGCACGACGGACCATCAGCGGTGTGAAGATCGCTGCTTCGATCACCAGATTGGTGGTCGTGTCGTCGACTTCCGAGACCGCCCCGCCCATCACGCCCGCGACCGCTTGAGCTTCTTTGGCGTCCGCGATCACGCACATCGCTTCGTCGAGTTCGTAGTTGCGATGATCAATCGCCTCGATCGTCTCTTTTTTCGCCGCTTGACGGACCACGACTTTTTTATCAGCGATTTTGCCGTAATCGAATGCGTGCAGCGGTTGGCCACACTCCATCATCACGTAGTTCGTGGCGTCGACGACGTTGTTGACCACGCCGATGCCGACCGCCTTGAGTGCTGTGGCCATCCACTCGGGACTCGGTCCGACTTTGACGCCTTGGATCACGCGAGCGGTGTAGCGCGGGCAAGCTTCGCTGTAGCGGTTTTCGACGCTCAGCAGCGATTCGATTTTCGGGCCTGCTTCGCTGAGTTCGATTTCGGGCGTTTTGACGCTCAAGTCGTACAGGACGCCAATTTCGCGAGCCACGCCCAAGTGACCCAGACAATCGCCGCGGTTGCTGGTCACTTCCAGATCGATCACCACATCGCCGTCGACCGTGGTGGTTTCTTCGTGGTTCAGCCCTGACAAACTCAGGCGGAGAGCCAATTCTTCGTGGCTCATCGGCAGATCGAGATAGCGGGAGAGCCAATTCCAAGAAACGAGCATCGTGGTAGCAGTGGGGTAACTGGGGGAATGCGAGCGAACGAGACAGGCAATAGATTATCCAATGGGACGATTTCGCAAAACCGAGCGTCTCGTTTTCCTGTTTTGACGCCGCATTACTAGCGGTGCGGCGCAAGCCGCCCGGTTGCGGTTTTGATTCCACATTATTAGCGGCACGGCGCGAGCCGTCCGGTTGAGGCGAGTAAAACGTTCGATCTTGGCAGGGCGACTCGCGCCCAATGCCATCTACCTTGTCACTCATTGGGTGATATTCGAGTAGTGGGATTCCGCAGAATTCCCGTATTTGTTGTTGAAGCACCAGGAACTCTGGCGAGTCTCACTACGAAAGAAAACTGCATCGGGCATTCGGATAGCCGCATCTGCGAGATCTCGGCGAACGGGGGGGATTGGAAAAGAAGTCGGTGGCGACTTCCGGTTCAATCCGGGCTAGCGAGAACGATCGTATTGGATTAGCATCTTCAGAACGTTGATTCAAACGTCCCGAAAACGAAGTGAAAGACGATAGTCTTCCCCACGTTTGAGGGGTGTTTCTGACGGATCACGGGCCGTAGCGAAGCCTGGATATCGCGCCACACTGGGGGTGTGGAGATCGCTGGTTCAAATCCAGTCGGCCCGACTTTTAATACAAAAACAGCTCGTCGCACTGGTTTGCGGCGAGCTGTTTTTTGTTGAATCACAGTGATTTACGCAATTGCTGGTCAGCTAGCTTGTCGGTTCAAACGGCTGCCCGACTCCTGCCCGCGTCCACTATCGGCTTCTGTAACCTCTTGTACGGTAAGTGCTTAGCGGCTTGAGGTCGCGGTGCCGCTTTTAAGCAAGCGGCGGATCTGCGAATCCACTTCTTCGCTCGTCTGGATGGGTGGCAAGTTCAAAACGTTGCTCTCGCCCGATTTTCCTCAATCGCTACTTTTCGACGCCTTTAGGCGATCGTTGGAATGAGGCCTCCGTCGACTCGTATTGGTGCTCCGTTGATAGCCGATGCGAGTGGGCTGGCAACAAACGCAACCATGTTGGCTATCTCCTCTGGCTGGATCAATCTCTGGATCAACGAGGTTGGCCGATTGTCTGCCATGAATCGTTTTTCAGCCGAATCGTAGGGTTCGTCTGGAAACAGGTTGCTGACGAACTCCTTCACGCCCGGGGTCAACGTCGAACCAGGCATCACGGTGTTGACCGTGACAGAGCTCCCTTTGGTCAACTGAGCCAGACTACGCGAGACGGCAAGTTGTGCTGTCTTCGTCATCGCGTAGTGAGGCATTTCCGGAGCGGGCACGACGCCGGATTCGCTGCTGATGAAGATGATGCGTCCGCTGTTTTGCTCCAGCATTTGCTTTAGGTAATGCCGGGCAAGACGCACACCGCTCATCAAGTTGACGTCAAAGATGTGCTGCCACGCTTCGTCGGTCAGGTCAAAAAAATCAACCGCTTCAAAAATGCCCAGATTGTTGACCAGGATATCGATCTGCGGATGTTCGGTGATGGTTCGGTCGACGCCTTCGGCAGTCCCGTTGTCGGAAACCAGTCCGATCAGGTCGGCCTTTGGTTGACTCTCGCGTAATTTTTTCAATTGCC
>NZ_ANOG01000726.1 GCF_000346295.1 Rhodopirellula maiorica SM1
TCGATACGATGCTCGTTTCTTCGGCTAACGTTTGAGCCACAAACGGGATTTCCGAATCGTTTGCAAGGTCGAAGCACGAACACGATGTCAGAAATTGGTAGCGGCACGGCGCGAGCCCAATGCCATCTACTTTCGTAGTGGGACTCGCCAGAGTTCCTGGTGTTTCAACAGCAAAGAGGGGAATTCTGGCGAATCCCACTACTTGAGGCCCCCAATGGTTACCAAAGTAGATGGCATTGGGCACGAGCCGTCCGGTTGAGGCGAGTGAAACGTTCGGTTTAGACCGGGCGAGGCCCCGCGCCGCACCGCAACAAACGCCACCCGTTGAGTGCCAATGTAAATGGCATTGGGCGTACGCCTAACGGCTAACGGTTAAACGAAGCATTCGAACGGCATGACTCTCAATACGTTTCGAATCTCTTGCGTGCCTTCATTTCAGCTAGCGGATGATGGACGAATTGCCCCGATGGTCAGTGTCCGATCAACAAACTCGCAAACCTTGCCGGCGTTCCTGACTCGGGTTTGTCAAATTCCGCAGCCTTTTTGACGAGCAAAATGGCCGAATCCAAAATTATTTGTTGAGCAGGAACGCAAATTGCGTCAACGCACTGGCCAATGGAATCGTCGTGTATCGGGTGTCAAACGCTACCACGCGTATTGACATGCGGTGTTTGCATATACGCACGCCCTCCTTTCGGCCGCAGCGACTGCTGTTTATCCGGCTGTTCGCAATATTTCTTTTTATGAGATTGCTGTGACCTCTATCAAACAACTCCGTAATCGTCTTAGCGAGGATTTCGGATTCAAAAAGTTTCGACCTGGTCAATCCGAGGCCTGCAAAGCTGCGATGGAGGGACGGGACACGTTAATCTTGATGCCCACTGGCTCCGGCAAAAGCTTGTGTTACCAGCTTCCGGGTCTGGCACTCGAGGGAGTGACGGTGGTGGTCAGTCCGCTTATCTCGTTGGCCGAAGATCAGGCAAAGCACATTCGCGAACTCGGATGTCAGGCCGCGATTCTGAACAGTTCGAAATCAGCCAAACAACTCCGCGAGTCTCACCAGGATATTCAATCGGGAAAAGCCGAGTTTGTCTTTACAACGCCTGAGCGACTTCAGCAGTCCGACATTTGCCAATTACTTAGCGAGGTAGGGGTCGATTTGTTTGTGATCGACGAAGCGCACTGTGTCAGCCAATGGGGACACGATTTCCGGCCTGATTATTTGTGCCTGCACTATGCCCGCCAACGTCTAGGCAATCCTCCGACACTTGCGATGACTGCTACCGCATCGCCACAGACGATCGACCAAATTGTCAGTTGTTTGAAACTTTCGGACCCAGCGATTGTGGCAACGGGTACCCATCGTCCGAATTTGCGTTTGTCGGTCATGGCGTCGCATGGCGATGAGGAAAAAGTGCGTCAGCTTCGATCGCTATTGAGTGACGAATCTGATTTGATTGCCAATGAACCGGCAATCGTGTACTGCTCGACGACAAATACAGTCGAACGACTCGCCAGCCAACTTTCCAACCTGCCGATGCCGACGCTTGCCTATCATGGACGCATGAAGAAAGCGGATCGGATCCAATCGCAAGAAGCGTTCATGAACGGCCCGGCCGCAGTGATGTTCGCAACCAATGCGTTCGGATTGGGGATCGACAAACCGAACATTCGCCGAGTGATCCACCATGACATCCCCGGTTCGATCGAAGCCTATTACCAAGAGTTTGGCCGTGCGGGCCGCGACGGAGAACTCGCCGCATGTACGCTGTTGTACGATCGAGAAGATTTGCGATTGCAAAAAATGTTCGCTGGCGGAAGCCTCGATTCCTCGCAATTGCGTACCGCACATCACACATTGATCCAAGGTGTGCAGCGATATGGTGACGCCGCCGATTCCGTGTCTTTAAAAGACTTGAAACAGATCAGCCCGCTGGGGCAACAAACATTAAAAAATTGCTTCCAGCACTTAGCGTCTGCTGGTCTGGTGGCTCCGTCCGGTCGCGGCCAATGGACATGTCTTATCGATGAAATTGACCACGAAGTGACAGATCGCTTGGCAGACGATTCGCGATTGCGGAGCGAACACCGTCGCATCGCTTTAGACCAGATGGTTCAGTACGCCGAGTCGGCCGAGTGTCGCTGGTCACGAATCGCCAAACATTTTGCAACGGAGGACGAACAGGCGGGTGACGAATGCTGCTGCGACAACTGCGTGGTCCAAGTTGCCAGCGTGGCTTAGTCGAACCAACTCGTCATCTCATCAATTACCGGAAAAAAACATGGCGCAAAAATTTCAAAAGAACCAATACGTCCGTTGGAATTACGGCAGCGGCACCGCAAAGGGACAAATCAAAGAATCGTACAAACAGAAAGTCACCAAAACGATTAAGGGTAACGAGGTCACTCGGAACGCCAGCGACGATGAACCGGCATATCTAATTGAACAAGAAGACGGTGACGAAGTGCTAAAAAGCGAAAGTGAGCTATCGGACGCATGAACAAGTTAACGAAATTGGCGATCACTGCCGCAGCCGCCTATGGCGGTTTACAATTCGCTCGCACGATCGCCCGTCGAAACCGTGAGTTTTCGTGGCAAGGCAAACGAGTGGTAATCAGTGGCGGATCACGAGGACTCGGATTGGTTTTAGCTCGACAACTGGCCGATCAAGGAGCGAGGATCGCAATCTGTGCTCGTACCGAGGACGACCTCAACGTCGCAGCGAATGAGCTGCGTCGTCGTGGCACCGAAGTATTGGCGAAACCGTGTGACATACGAGACAAATCACAAGTTGCTGCCTTCATTGATAAAGTTGTGCAGCAGTATGGCGGCATCGACGTGCTGATCAATGTTGCAGGCATCATCACGGTCGGCCCGCTGGATTCGATGACGATGGACAACTTCGAAAATTCGATGAGGACGAATTGCTGGGGTGCGTTGCATACCATCTTGGAAACACTGCCGCACATGCGTAATCAAGGCTGGGGGCGGATCGTCAATGTCGCCTCATTGGGTGGCAAACGGGCGGTTCCTCATATGTTGCCGTACGCGGCGAGCAAGTTTGCTTTGGTTGGCCTTTCCAACGGGCTGCGTGCCGAACTGAAACAAGAAAACATCTTTGTCACCACCGCCTGCCCCGCATTGATGCGTACGGGCAGCCCTCGAAACGCCATTTTTAAAGGTCAACATCGCCGCGAGTACGCATGGTTCAGTATCGGCGATTCGATTCCTCCAATGGCGATGAACGCGGAAACGGCTGCAAAACAAATATTGACCGCATGCCAACACGGACGTGGCGAGGTGTTTATTCGCAATCCGCTGAACTTCACCATCGCGCTGCAGCAAATGTTTCCCGAACTAACGAACGAGATCCTTGCGATCGCCGCGACCGTGCTGCCCGAAATGGGCGGGATCGGACGCCGCGCTGCGAAGGGACACCAAAGCGAATCCAGTTGGTCACCATCGGTCTTGACTACATTGACGCAGCAAGCGGCGGTGCAGAACAACGAAGTTTAACAGGTCCCCGAGACGCGGGTAAAAACCATTGCTACTTCAAGTGACTGTTAAAGTGCTGACACATCATGCCGTTTAACAGATGAGCGAGTTCAGGATCGTAACGATGGCCGACGTCTCGCATGAAGGCATGTTCGCCATTGAATTCGTGCCAACTGAATCGCGTTCCCGCGGCAGTCATCGCGTCGTAAATTAAACGGCGACCTTCGCCGGGGATATGCGGATCTTGGCGTCCCCAAACCATCATCATCTCGGCATCGATTTCGGGGATACGGTCCAGGCTGTCGTCGCACATTCCTTTGCCCAAACTGCGTTTGTGAATGTCGGTTGCATAAAAACAAACCGCGGCTTGCACCGGTTTGTTCATCGCGGCACGAAAAGCGAGATGTCCTCCGAGACAGATGCCGACGGTTCCGATCCGGCCGCTACAGCGTGAATCGTTTTGCAGAAAGTCGATGACAGCCCGTGCGTCGGCATCGTAGCTAGCGAGTTCTTTCGTCGTCTTTAACGAATTTCCACGTTCGGTCCCAACAACGTCATAGGCAAACGCTTCACTGGGCTCCGTGAATTCGTGATAGACATCGGGGACGGCGACGATGAAACCATGACCCGCGATCATTGCAGCGGTGCGGGCGATCGGTTCAGTAATCTGGTAGATTTCGGCGAACAGGATCACGCCTGGGAATTTCCCATCACGATCAGGGCGAAACAGGTGCGTTCGCATTGATCCGTATGGCGTCGTCAGATCCACATTTTCAACAGGTTTGATTCGCATTAGTGGTTTCCAAAATCAGCGAAGTGACCGCGACGATCACGCCGCACGTTTTGGGCATGATCATAAAGCATCGCGACAAACCGTGTCGATGGTGACCGTAAATCAGTACGAGTGGACTTCGGACGATGGAATCATTCCGTTGCCGACCGCCAGAGGAGCGATTGCCGCTCGCGGTTTTTCAACGGTCTTCACAGCCTTTGCGCGTGGACAACCAAAGAACCCTCGTTGCTGGATCAACGCCGCCACTTCGGCCGGGACGTGTTCGGTCCAACACGGATCGCCCGATTGGATTTGCGAGAGGACTTCACGCGAGAACGTGCCGAGGTGCTCCGGATTGTAATCGTCAAGCTGTTCGATGCATCCCTTGTCGACAAGGTAGCGATACAACGTGCGAATTTCCTCGGCGATTTTCAGGTTATCCACCGTCGTCAGCTCGCCTGATTTTCGATCCAGCAGCGGATAAATATATAGTTTCAAATCGTTTTTGAACAAACGCCCAAAGGACTCGAGAATGCCGCCATCAAGTTTGGTGTAATATTTTTCGTCGAACAGTTCCACCAAGCTGGCGGCGCCCATCGTGATCCCAATCTTCTTTTTGGTATAGCGGGCCAGATAGGCGGCGAGCCGGTAGTATTCGAAGTAGTCCGAAATCAACACCGTCATTCCGCTGGCGGCAAGCAGGTCGACTCGTGCGAGAAAGTCTCGCAAATCAATGTCGCCGTTGGCTTGCAAGTTTTTCATCGTGATCTCAGCGAGCGAGACCACTTCGTTTGCGTCCACGTCGGATTCGCCTTGGAATTTTTCCTTGGCCGCTTCGATCATGTCGACATTGACATTAGTGAGCGGTCGGAAACTGCCTCGTTCGACCAGGATGGGCTTTTTGTAGAGCACTTCGGATGGCTGCAGCACTTCTCCGTTGGCCGAGAACATTGCGGCACTGCTGAGCCCCAATTGCACTAATCGCAAACTCATCACGCGATTGTCGACGTGACGAAACGCAATTCCAGAAAACTCGATCATGTCGATTTCGATCCGACGCGTGCTCAGGTTGTCCAGCAGCGATTCGATCAATTGGTCGGGTTCATGGTTCAGAAAAAAGGCGCCATACAACAAATTGACGCCCACGATGCCGAGGGCTTCTTGCTGCAATGCATTCTCGGTGTCGAGCATGCGTACATGCAGAATAATTTGACTGTCTTGGTCGCGTGGATGGGCTTGGAATCGAATCCCCATCCAACCGTGACAATCGTTGGTGCCATGAAAATTACGAGCCGAAACGGTGTCGGCAAACGCAAAAAACGCCGTCGTATCGCCGCGGCTTTCACGCAGACGTTCGAGGTTCAGTGCATGTTCGTGATCGAGCATGTCTTGCAGTCGTTGGCGACAAACATAGCGTTCGCATTGACCATAGATGGCATCGCTGACGGACATATCGTAGGCCGACATGCTTTTGGCGATCGTTCCGGCAGCACCACCGACGCGAAAGAACCAACGAACGACCTCTTGGCCCGCGCCAATTTCGGCAAACGATCCATAGCGACGTGCGTCCAAGTTGACCGCAAGCGCTTTGCGTTCTGTGTTTGGTCGTTCTGTTAACATGCCCCAATTCCCCCAACATAGCCCCAAAAAAATGACTGCAACGACTAGGTATGGATTACACAAAGCGTGCGGGCTGGGGAATTCGGTGCATTTAATTCACAATTGCCGGATGGGAGTCGGCATCGCTAACACAGACGACACAATCGAGCGATATTTGCACAGTAACGAGAGTTTGCAAAATTTTACGAAGACGCTCTTGCTAACAATCGGCGGCATCCGATAATTGACACAGACGTTGCAACTGCGTTTAAGAACGCCGTTTGCGAACGAACGTCCACAGCATAGGGCCGGACAACTTTTGGTCTGATTCAAACGGCCGACCATTTCACAACAAACCTGATGGCCACACGACAACTTCCAGCGATGCATCGCTGTC
>NZ_ANOG01000727.1 GCF_000346295.1 Rhodopirellula maiorica SM1
GAAGTATCACCGCTGTTCCATCCGAGACCAATCCCATTGGACGCTATCGTTCAATACCGCGTCACGACTCGGGGGGGTGCGGTGTTTACGATCGCGGATCGTTGCGCAAATTCACGACCTTGCGTTGTTACTAATTGCAGACATCAACCGCTTGCCCATTCCTGTTGCAATTGACTGATAGCGACGCCGCCAGCCCCGACCTAGAATGGGTGCACCCATCGTCGAAGTGACCTTACTACGAAAGTCTATAGGGAAGGCAGCAGATGAAGAAACTGAATTTGTATTTGTTTCAAAGCGTGATGATGACGACTGTGTTATTGATCAACGGTTGTGGCGAATCTCGGCCTGACGGAATGCCGGAGTTGTACCCGGCAACGGTGACGATCACACAAGCCGGCAATCCATTGTCCGATGCCACGGTGACGTTGTATCCAAATGATTCTGCGCTTCGTCGCTGGACCGTTGGCGGTCGAACAGATGCAACCGGGACCGCGACACTGACGACTCACACGAAATATGACGGCGCTCCGGCGGGAAGTTTCAAAGTGATGGTCAATAAGACGGAGACGGAGGGCGATCCCATTCCCAAGCATCCGGGTGCGAACGCAACGCAGGACCAATTGGCGGCATACGATCGAGCGATGAAGACCGGATCGTTTATGGTTTATCAAGTGGTTGCAGAAGAATTTCGTACCGCTGGGAATACACCGCTCAGCATTGAGATCACTGCCGATGGTGAAAATGCCTTTATCGAAGATATTGGCGAGGCGGTACAAGAGTTAGATGAACAAGCCAGTGCAACGGGCGGTGCTGGCGGAGACTATGTGCCAATGGGTGGCTCCTGAATGATAAGGTGTCCAGAGGTATCCGAGTAAATACGGAAGCTCGGGGCAATCGAGAAGCTAACTCGAGAACGATGCCAACCGGCCGCCCCACGGGGGTGACCGGTTTTTTTGTTGAATCGAATCGAATTTCAAACCAAGGTTCGACGCCGCGTTTGCGTTCTCATCCTAGTACTCGGTTGGTATTTCACCGCCTTGGTGAGTTCCCATCGCACCCCATACTCCGTATGGACTTTCGCCTGCGACGGGTTGTGTTTGGGTGAGGTCGCCCGAGTCAATCGAATCGGTAATGAAACGAACCGACCCATCGAGCATGGTGCCGTGGATGCCACCGGGATGGTAACTGTTGGGCGTGAAAATCGCCGCCCAGTAACCGGTAGGGCTATCCCAGCAACTTGGACCATTCGGTGGAACGACGGTGTGAAAACCGTTCCATGGCGTTCCCATCTGGTAGAAGTTACCTCGCCAGGTATCGCATGGATTCAAGTATTGCCGTGGTTTTTCGGGGTCAACGACACTGGTCATGCAAACATCGGGGTGGATGATTGGTTGGGCACCATCGGGTTCAAGCAGTGCGCTGTTCCATCCCGAACCTCCTTTGACTTCAACCGACCAGTAACCGTTGGGGGCAGTGGCCGACTCGCTAAAGGCCAACGTGTGGCTGGTTCCGTCTTGAATGTCGGCGAAGTCGACCCACGAATCGAGATGAAACGGGCCGCGATAACGTGCTTGAACATATTGGTTGTTGACGTAGTTGGGATGATGCCAGGCCGCGTCCAACTTTAACATCCCGTCGCCCATGTTAAACATGTAGTTGATACGTGCATTGTTTGCGTGCGGCGACGCTTTCCATCCGTCGGGACACGACGGACAAAGCACGGCGGGCAAGATCGATTCGTACACTTCACCGTAAAACAGCGACGACCAGACATTGGACGTTTAGCTTAACCGCTGTTGGATCGTTTCGTAGCGGCTTTGTTGCTCGATGTAGGGCAGCAACGCTACGATCATACTTGGATAATACCTTGCATAATGAGAACCTTTGGGTAGTACGCCAGCTGCGGGAAACGTATTAAACGCATCGTGATAGTTGTGCAGTGCGAGGCTGATTTGTTTCAGGTTATTGCTACACTGCATACGGCGGGCTGCCTCGCGTGCGGCCTGGACCGCCGGCAGCAACAAGCCGACCAATACGCCGATAATGGCAATCACTACAAGTAGTTCGACCAGGGTAAATCCGGCTGGCTTGATGGTCCGTCGCTTTCTCGTTCTCATCTGGCATGCTCGTTTAAAAAGGAAGGAAACGTATGCGCTCAATATACTAAATGTATAGACTTCAGATGATTGTCACGTTTTTTTTTAAGGTGTGTCAAAAATTCCGGCCTTCGCGGCTGAGACGCGTGACGGCGCAGTGGAAGGTTGGCTGCCCCTAAAGTCTCGGTACGGGGAGACCGTGTTTGGGAGCGGTTGTCCCAAAAAGGGACGTCAATTGCATTTAGAAGTCACACTCAAATTCTGTTTACGACACCCGATCAGGTCGAAGCCGCAGCGCGGCTTGAAGTTAGCGTGATAAAGAGAACGGAGTCGAGACGCGCGATTCGCCTCGTCGATGGCGTCGAAACTCACTTCGCCGGTGCCAGCGAGGGGGTCTCCGTTTCGCCAAGCGGGCTGGGCGCGGACGAGAGCGATTGTTGCACGCATGGCCGGGTTTTGGGTAACAGTACGTTGCGTCTGGAACGGCCAGGCGATCCAGGACGAGATCTATTCTTCGAGCACGGTTTTAAGGACGCGATAGGCTTCGATACTTTCTTCGACAGCCGCTTTCCCGCCAGCTTCTTCGACATGCTGGAGGATTTCCAGTAAATTGTCGCTGCTGCCGGCGGCCAGGACTGCTGCTTTCAGATGTTCGAGTTGGTGTTCGGAGGGAAGTAGTGAGCCGTTTTTGGCTGCCGAACCGGCCTTTTTCGAGCGAGTTGGGCTTTCTTTTTTCGGGGAACTCGCCGCCGCTGTGGCCTTAGCCGGCTTACTCGGCGATTCTTTGGCAGGCTTTTGTTTCACGGGTGTTTCTTTTGGCCGGTTTGCTTTCGCCGGAGTCTCTTTGGCAGGCTCATCTTTGGCAGGCTCATCTTTGGCGGCCGCCTCTTTCGTTTCTGGCACGGTCGCAGCCGATGCTTCGGCTGGCGTTTCTTCGGCAACGGCCACGCTGGCATCTGCCTCGGGGGCCAATTTGGATTCTTCTGTGGGCATCTCGTTCTTTGCTTGTGCTTTTGCCATAAAGTGTGCGGTCCGGCTCTGGGTTGGAGAAAATCAGCTAGATAGGAAAGGAAGTGCGGTGGAACTGCGGCGGTTAATAGCAACACGCGGCGGACAAGACAAGTGAAAATCGGCGGCGTATTGCTGGCGTGATCGAGGCATTTGCTGGCATGCGGCGGAACTGCGAGGTGAGCGAGCGGCGGCGGTTTGTTATCGTGGGCGACGTTGGCAATTGGTTTTGGCAGGAAAATGAAGGGGGCAGGAAAATGGGATGCCGCAAGTGGGACTAGCGATTTTCTTTTTTGTTGCCGCCGGTTTACTACCGCTGATTGGACGGTTTTCAGTCAGGCAGCGATTTGAGAAGGCCAGAGGACATTTGAAGGTTCCTTCTTTCCTTGCTCACCATTACCGTTCGTGTGCAATTGCGTTTGAGAATCGAAAGGACGTTAAGCATCGACGCGTCGCGTATTACTGTAGATAATTACAACTAACGACTTCGCTTTTGCAGGGCCTCAACCTGAAAGGAAGCACCATGCCCGTTCTATTGCCTATCGAGTTGCCGCGACTCAATGAGGATGAGATGCGGAATATCGACTACCAGGTGATGGGCTGTGCTTTTGCGATACACAACGAGTTAGGGCGTCTGTGCGATGAGCAGGTGTACCAGTGCGATTTCGTTGAACGCATCTACGAGGCGGGAATGTGTCCCGTATATCGAGAGTTGCCTGTTGTTACGGCATTCAGAACGTTTTCGAAAACCTTCAAGCTGGATTGTATCGTAGCCGGAGCGACGATCTATGAACTGAAAGCCGTTGCAAGGCTGACCCGCAATCATGTTGCGCAATTACTTAATTATCTTCTTCTAACCAATACCACTCGCGGGAAACTAATCAATTTCCGGCCGATCAGGGTGCGATCTAAATTTGTAAACACATCACTCGATGTTAAAGAACGACGGCGATTCGCAATCAACAAAAAGGACTGGAGTGGAGACGATTCTCTGGTAAGTTTGGTTTCTGATTTGTTGTCGGATTGGGGAACCGGTCTGGCCACCAGCCTCTATCGAGAGGCGATCCTGCACTTCCTCGGCGGATCCGAAAGCCTAAGCCTGCTTGTACCTATGAGCCGTGCTGGACATTCACTTGGGAACCAACGCTTTTATTTGCTTGACGATTCTTCTGCGATCTTCGTGACGACCATGAATCAGGCAAAACGGAAGCAGCATTACGCACATCTGCTATCCCTATTGCGGCATTGCTCGATCCGCTTCGGTCACTGGATCAATATCGACCTTCATGCCCTGCAGTTCACGACGTTGAAGAGCCATTGATCGCGTCTAATGAATGTTGGCGTTCAGGCAGAGTATCGTTGGAGTGTTTAAGCATTAAGTCAGATTGCAGTGAGAGATTTCGTTGCGACTGACGGGGATCTTCTGAGCGCCACTTCGGCTTGCAAATATTGCGGCGCTCTGGATTACGGGCATCAACCAGATGACGCGAAACCGAGAGTCGTGCGAGCAGCGGCAGCTTATTAACGAAGACTACGTCGGCCACTAATTTTGGCAGGAAAATGAAGGGGGCAGGAAAATGGGATGCCGTAGAATGACCAAGCTATTTTTATTTTCCTGCCTACTCCATGTTCCTGCCCGCCGCACCGGCGGCGCCGATTGGGTGCGGCGGAACTGCAGGGTGAGTAAGCGGTGGCGG
>NZ_ANOG01000728.1 GCF_000346295.1 Rhodopirellula maiorica SM1
TTGTCAATTTAACTTTTTCAATGCTTCCTCGCGTGCCCTAGCACCAGAAGCCCTCCACCAACCAAAAGTCTCTGCGACTTTCGCTACTGGTTCCCCGGATCTCGCGCAGGCAGGCGACTCCGAACAAGCCGTCCGCGACTCTCGCTACATGCTTTTGGTGGCGTAGACTTCGGCGTATTCGATCGCCCAGCTATCGATCAGACGCAGGAAATCACTCTCGTTGACTTCCGCGATCGTGACAAAGTGATTGCGATTAAAGAGCTCGCGATTCATCACTGTGCCTTTGCCTTTCAACTCCAACACGTTCAAGTCGCTGTAGGGGCGAATCATCATCTCCAAACGGCTGTATTGGTTACTCCGCTTGCCCGCTTCGATCCGCAGATCGTCACGGTAACACGCAGCCCCCCAGCCGTTTTCGCCAAACAACGCCTCGGTGCGGAAGCCCGGAAAATGATCGGCGACGCGATGCACCGCCTTCTCAATGTGTTCCGACAGCGACAGCCGCAACGACGTGTGCATCCGCCTCAGTTCTTCCGCCGACATCTCCTGCTGACGCTCGGCCGACGCTTTGCGTTCGGCCCGCTGCTTCCCACGCTCGATGGCCGACTCGAGCCGTTCGTTAAAATCGTCGCTCATCTATCAGGCCGAGGGTTCCGTGGAAGTGGATTTGGGCTCATCACCCGACGTTGTCGGCGAAGCTTCGGTCGATTCCGGTTTTGGCAGTTCCGACTTGGGCGACTCGGCCTTCACAGGCTCTGCCGCCGCATCGGCAGTCTTCTCCGCCGCGGTCGTCGCCGCTTCGCTTGTCTCGGCCACCGCCGACGCTTCCGGTTTCACCTTTTCCTGCTTCGGTTTGACTTCTTTCGCCGGTTCCGCCTTGTCCTTGGAAACGAACTGCATCAAATCGCCAAACGAACGCAGCGGTTCGTCCCCTTTCAGCATCGCATCGCTGATCGGTTCGACCGGCTTGTTGCTGACGACGCGGTACGTTTCGGAGTGCTTGCCACGTCCGCCGCCGCGATTGTCACGACCTCGGTTATCGCGTCCGCGTCCGCCGTCACGGCCGCCGCGTTGGCCACCACCGCCCGGTCGTCCGCCGCCACCGGCTGCGCCCGCTTTGCCACGGCCACCACGGTTATCCGGACGTCCGCCCTTGGCAGCTTGACCGCCACCAGCTGCCGCTCCTCCGCGTGCTCCGCCGCCTTCGCGATTACCACCGCCACGGTTGCCACCGCCGCGATTTTGCGAATGCTGGCCGCGATGAGGACGTTCGTTGCGTTGACGACGCATCTCTTCGAGTTCGATTTCACGCTGTGGCGAAATCGCGCTCAACGCCACACGTCGCCGTTTCGTATCGATGCCGGTCACCCAAGTCGTGATCACATCGCCGACTTGAATGGCCTCGTGCAAATCTTCGATAAACTGTTCCGACACTCGGCTGACGTGAATCAGACCACTGCAATCGGGTGCCAATTCGACGAACACGCCAAACGGCATCACCCCGACCACCACACCGATCACTTGGTCGCCCGTTTTCAGCGTCTTCAAGTTCGGCATCGATGTCAAAACTGCATTCGATGCACCATCGGCAACATCGCTGTCGCCGAACGGATCACACAACCAACTGACCAATTGGCGAGCCCGGCGGGCACCGATCTGCCATTCCTTGATGCACTTGTCAATCTTCGCCTTCTCAGGACGAGGACGAACGACTCGCATCGAAACCGCAGCCTCTTCGGCCGGTTTTGCCGCATCAGATTCCGATGTTGCATCGGCCTCTGCGGCCGCTTCCGCTGCAGGCGAATCCGCCGACTCACTCGCCGCCGCATCCCCAGCGGACGAATCCGCGTCGCTGTTCTCGCTGCCGGCCGTGGCGTCGGATCCCTCTGCCGCTTCGGCCGGCGCCGTCGCTTCGGTTCCGCTCTCGGTTGACGCGTCCGTTGCCGCAGCATCGTCGCCGCTGTTGGCAGTATCCAGTTCCGCGGTCAAACCGAACGGTTTTTCCTCAGCCGCTTCTTCGCTTGGCTTGTCCTCGCTCTCAGCAACCGGTTCGACAACATCGCTCAATTTCGGCAATGCGTCTTCGTCAAAATTCGGAGTCTCGTAACCAGGCGGTGTCGACGGAGGCAGCTCGATTTCCAGTGCCGTCGCCAACTTTTTGGCTAACGGATAATCCTCGGGGTGGACCAAAGTCCCATCGAGTGTCTCTTCGCTACCAAACACACGCAAAAACGGTAGTGCTTGGCGAGTCGACGCTTGGTCGCCCCAGGCATCCAGCTCTTCGATTTGCTCGCGTGATTTGAACAACTCCTTGCGGCGAGCCGAATCCAACGCGTCGGCGACTTGTGGTGTTACGCCTGGCAATCGGCACAACCACGACGTCGGTGCCGCATTGGCATCCACACCGCCACGCGACGCACCGCTGACCATCACGTCATCCAGCACGTCCATCAATGCTTGGTCGGACAACTCACGCTGGAACGAACCCAACCGCAATTTCAACGGATCGACCTTGGCGATCGCACCGGCGGGCTGCAGCACCGAAAATGCGACCCAAGCTGCACTGCGGAACCGACGTGGCGTCGTTCGCATCTCTTGGTCCGCTACCTGGCTGCCCGCATACGTGTCCGCACCACTGCGATCAGCCAACGTCCAGCGAACGGAATTCTCAGGCGACTGTTTGACCAATTCGCTGACCGCCACCAAGCAACCTCGGCGAGCCGGACCGTTGCTGATCACGATCAGATCGACGTGGTGCGCGTGAATCAATTCGCCCATTCGCAATACCGCTTGCGAACGCATGCCAGCCGACAATTGGCAAGGCAAATCTTCGCAGTGCAGCAAACGACCATCGCTGGCCACGATCGCCGTGGCGGCAGTGCGAGGCCCAACCGCATCGATCGACATCACCACCTTGGCTTCGACGCCGCTGCGATTGACTTGCATCCGCAGATGGTCCGCCGCGATACCCAGCAATCGAGTCGACGCACGCTCTTGCAATTCGTCCCACCATGCCGCTTCGGCGGCACCGCGGATGTCCGCTTCGTTTTCAATTAAGATGCTTCGCAGCATGTCGGCCAAACGCGGATTGATCCGCTCTGCCGTACTTTGCAGCTCGGCAACCAAACGGTTCGCATCGTATTCGAACGAGCAATTGGCGACTTGGCTGCGAAGGGCGCGAGCAAGCATCACGGTTTGGAACGAGCTCAGCTTGTTCGTCGGAATTCGTTTGCCTTCCAGCGGCTTCAACACGCTCATCAACCAACGTCGACGACGCTGGCGAGGCGACACTTTCTTTTGCTTCTTCGCAGGTGCCGGCTCCGACTTCTTCTCTGCCTTTGGCTCTTTGGCCTTGGCGTCGGCCGCATCCGCAGCCGGTTTGTCGCCGGTTGCTGCAGCGGCAGAATCTGCATCGGCAGGTTTCGCTGCTTCGGTCGCAGGTGCTTCCGTAGCCGACTCAGTCGCAGCAGCGTCGCCGGCAGTTTTTTCAGCTGCCGGCTCGGTAGCCACAGCTTCGCTGGTCGCTGTCTCGGTTGTCGCCGGGGTCTCAGTTGCAGCGGTCGTTTCCGTTGCCGCAGGAGTCTCCGTCGCCGCAGCAGCTTCCTCGGCTTTCGCTGCATCCGCAGTGGTCGCCGCTTCGCTGGTCGAATCAGCGGCAGCAGATTCAGTCGCAGGCGTTTCAATCGCAGCAGTTTCCGCCACAGGTTTTTCGTCAGAAGCCGCTTCCGCAGCCGGAGTTGATTCGGTTGCAGATTCCTCTGCCACCTTCGTCAACGCCGCTTCGTCTTTGGCTGCATCATCTTTGGCCGCCGGTTTCGCGTCGACCGATTTTGTGCTTTTCGACTTCTTCGATTTGGTTGATCCCGGCTTGGCTGCCTTGTCGCCCGCATCATCATGGTCGTGATCGGCACTGGAGTGGGGATCGTGGATTTCGATCACATGGATCTTGGCATTTTTGCCCAGCCACTGGACCGCGGCATTGATCATTCGCGGATCGCCCGCCAGGCGGCCTGCCAACGATTTTTCCAGTTTTGCACTGGCTTCGTTCGCATCGTCGATCGTTTCCATCTTTTCGGCGATGGCGTGCAAGTCGTCGCCGTCACCCTTTTGCGGGTTCAGCACACGAACGGCCAGCCGGGTTGCCGAATCGACCGCCTCGCTCGATTCCAACTTGATCCGTCGGCCCAAACGCTCGAGCATCCGTTTCGAATTGGCTTTCTCGATCGCCCGTCCCAGAGCCGGGTCGGCAATCGGGGTCGCCCGCCAGCTTTCGAGCAGCTCGGCACGGCGCGCCGCCAATTGGCGATCCGCCTGCAGCGCTTCGGCGAGCGCCCACAAGCTAGCCTCGTCCAAACCACCCAATTCATCACGCCGATACCGCGCCAAAAATGGCGGCGAGTATCCTTGTTCGATCAGGGGCAAGGCAATTCGTAAACTTGATTCTTCGCAACGCCCGCGACGGGCAATTGCTTCTAGATCGACAGTCATCGCAAGTCGGTCTCATTCATCGGTACGCCCGAACTCCGCCACGCATCCCGGAAAAAACGACTCCCAGGACACCTAACTTCACGTCGAAACGATACCTTCAATTTTGGAAGCCAGCAGTTTTGGGTGTTTCACAGCGGCTCTGCTGGAGTTTCAATCAACAGGTCGCCAAAAAAACGCCCGCCGCGGAGGGCGAAGATAGCGCCGAACAGCGGAAATGTCAACCTACAGCCCGCCCGCCAATCTGCTAGCACTTCAGGTTTCCGAACTTTTCCCCCTCCAACCCTCAGCGAACGCGAGAAAGTGGGGAAGAGGGGAGGAGTTGGGAGTTGGGAGTTGGGAGTTGGGAGC
>NZ_ANOG01000729.1 GCF_000346295.1 Rhodopirellula maiorica SM1
CCAACGCTGTGAAGCATTTTGAGCACGTAAAAACCGGGGTTTTCATCAAGCTCCGAATATGAAAAAAGCCAGATTCCCCCCAAACACTAACTGAAACACTTCAGTCAGAAAGGAATCTGGCCATGAGTCGCAAGAAGCAATCAATACGTAGTAAGCGAAACCAACGCCGCAAAACTAACAACCAATCTCATCGCAAGAACAAGTTGCTCTTCAACGAGGTGTGTGATTGGATTGCTCCCAAAGGTGAATTGTTTACCAAAGATACATTTCATGGCAATATCAAATGGTTGCCTGAAGAATTGGCGATTCAGGCACTCATCTGGTCTTGGCAAAATCAAAAAAACGTCACCGATGCCTTCGATCAGACGATGGAAGTCTGTGAGGATCTGGGCCTTCAATGCACCGCCAAAACCTACACCGCCTTCATGAACGCTTTGGATCGCTACGAATCACTATTCGCGACGCGACTTCGCCAGAGACATCAGTCATTGGCCCAGCAAGTGGGCGGACGTTTTTGGAGGTCCGCTGACTGGGTACTGATCGGCTTCGATGGGTCACGCGTAACGGTCCCGAGAACGGTCGCCAATGAGAAGGCTTTTTGTGCACCGAACTATGGCCGCGGCGTGCGTGCCAAATACGGAAAGAAGAAGTCCAAGGGAATGCGACGCAAGCGGAACCAGAAGAACAAGCCTCAGCCACAAGAACCACAAATCTGGGTCACGATGATGTGGCACATGAGTCTTCGTCTACCGTGGACGTGGCGTTTGGGGCGATCGAACTCAAGCGAACGTGGCCACGTCGTGGAGATGCTTGGGGAAGAGACTTTCCCGGAAAAGACGCTGTTTTGTGGTGACGCGGGCTTCGTAGGCTATCCTTTGTGGAGTGCGATCCTGGCTGCCGGTGGTGACTTTCTTGTTCGTGTCGGAGCGAACGTGAAGTTGCTCAGCGAGCACGCTGACATTGAGCAACTCAGTGGAGGCCGAGTCTGGTGTTGGCCCAAGGGAAGGATGGAATCTGGCGACCCACCGCTGAAGCTGCGTCTGGTGAAAGTGAAAGTTGGCAAGACGAAGATGTGGATGCTTACGAGCGTACTGAACGCTCGCAAGCTGACGCACAAGCAGCTCATTCGTTACTACAAAATGCGTTGGGGAATCGAAGTCGAATTCCGCGGGTTGAAACAAACTATTGACAAACGCAAGCTGCGCTGCCGCAACAGTAATCGGGCTATGGCAGAACTGGACTGGTCGATTCGCGCGATGGCGATTGCCGAACTAATGGCGCTGCGAGAACAGATTCCGAACCAGCAAGACGCTACCAAGCAAGTCGAGTATGATCCCAAACAACGAAGCCTGGCCAACACGATGCGTTGCTTGCGACGCTGCATGCGTCGCCTGGACAAGTATTGCAGTACAAGTGACAACATGCTGAACAGCCTAAGGCAATCGCTTGTTCAGTCCTATCAAGCGGGCACGGACAAGAAGGCGCGTTACCGCCGGAAGAACCC
>NZ_ANOG01000730.1 GCF_000346295.1 Rhodopirellula maiorica SM1
CATCACAAACAATCACGGGTCCTTCCTGGAGGACTGAAAACGTTCACCCTCACAAGGAAAGGGTCAGCTAATTCACAGACGAAGCGCTACACAGAAGGCTGGGGGTAGGGGGAATTTTGCCCGGGCATCAATTTGAACCGGATTTGACGCAAGAAACGGACTGAAATGAACATCGAGAATCGCTCTGACATGCAACTCGCTGAAAAAGCTGCTCGAGAGCGGTGGGAAATGAGCGACGACCAACGCAACAGCGTCGTGTCTCAGCTCGTGGCCATCATTGCCGACCCGAATGCCAAGAACCGGGAAAAGATCGCTGCATCCAGAGCGCTAGCAGCCTTCGATCGATTGAATGTGGATCAACAGCCCAAGTCTCGGACCAACGTGAATCTCAATTTGGCGTTGAGCGAGAAGAAAGAAGATTTGCGGCGACGGATCGAGCGGCTAACTGGGAGCGACGATGATCAAGGTGCCTAATCGCGCCAAGTTGCTTGCTCTGTTGGAGGAAACCGAC
Source organism: Rhodopirellula maiorica SM1 (assembly GCF_000346295.1). Classification (GTDB taxonomy): domain Bacteria; phylum Planctomycetota; class Planctomycetia; order Pirellulales; family Pirellulaceae; genus Novipirellula; species Novipirellula maiorica. The sequence continues at coordinate 512 of NZ_ANOG01000730.1, forward strand.
GACCCAGATGACATTGCAGCGATCGAGGCGTTTCTCGAGGAGTGCGAGAAAACTCTATACGCCGATCCTGAAAAGAAGCTTTCCCGGGCCGAGAAGATGCGGGCGGCATCGTCCAAAGCCCAGCGGCAGGCCGTACGTGATGCGCAGGACATCGGACGCCCACCCGAGGGTCTCGGCGACGACGAACGCAGGAAGCAGTCTGATGAGTCCCTGCTCTTCCATCTGAAGACGTACCACGCCAATACGTTCTGCTTGGAGTTTTCGCCCGATCACCTTCGTCTGATCAAGCAGATCCAGGACACGCTCGAGAACGGTGGCCAAAAGGCGATCGCGTTGATGCGTGGGGCGGGTAAGTCGTCGATTCTTCGGATCGCGGTTCTGTGGGCTGCCATTACCGGACGCCGTCGTTTTGTGTGTCTGATCGCAGCGAGTTCTACGAGTGCTCGCAAGCTGATGAAGGCGATGAAGAAGACCATCCTGACGAACAGGATGCTTCATGCCGACTACGCGGCCGAGCTCCATTGCCTGATCAGTCTGGGGAATCGGTCGACTCTCGCAGCTGGGCAACACGTCGAAGGCGTTCGGACCGGTGTGCTGTGGGAAGCCGGGATGATCGCATCCGGCTACATCGAAGGCGTTAAGACATCCGAGTTTGTGATCAGCTGCGTTTCGATCCTCGGGGATGTTCGGGGCCAGCAATACATCACGACGACCGGTGAAACGATCCGGCCTGACTGTGCGTTGCTTGATGACCCGCAGACCAAAGCATCGGCGAAGTCAAAGCCCGCTTCACGAAACCGAATCGAGATCGCAAACGCCGATGTGTTAAAGATGGCCGGCGGCTCGGTCAACATCGCGGCGTTCGCTGCCGTGACGATCATCCGCAAAGGCGATATGGCCGACCAGCTGACCGACCGGAAGATTTCGCCGTACTGGCGGGGCGAAAAGGTCCCATGCGTCAAGAAGTTCCCAAGCGAAGCAGCGATGGAGTTGTGGAGCGAGTTCCAGGAACAGTATGAAGCCGAATTGGAGCTGGACGCGCCGCACACTGGCAGCAAGACGTTCGTTGAAGCCAACTTCGATGCGATGCACGAAGGCGCGGAGCTGTTTTGGGATGCCAATTACGATCGCAAAAC
>NZ_ANOG01000731.1 GCF_000346295.1 Rhodopirellula maiorica SM1
ACCAATCGCCATCCCGCCAACGGCCGCAGGCAATTCACCCGCGGACTCGATCACGCTGAGCATTCCTTCGGCGATCAAATTCGCCCCTTTGGGATGCAAGGTGATCTTTCGACAATCGAGGTAGTAGGAAGCCTTTTTGCCGCTGGCGAGTGTAAATTCGCCCGTCTGTAAAGCTTCGGCACGGATCAGGTCTAAGAGTGCGTCTCGGTTGTATGTCATAAGGCTCAACGAGGGGTTGGGTAAACGATTTGACGGTGCATTGATTCGGCGGTGCATTGAGTGCGAACAATGCACAGCCAAAATCTTACCGGCGAATCGTCACCGAGGAACCCTGGGTCAAAATGCCGTACAAATCGTCGGCATAGTCGGCCGCAACGCTGATACAGCCCTGATCGCTGGGGCGCGTCGCATAGGGGCTGCCGTGGATACACAGTTGTCCCCCCAGATCAAGCCACAATGATCCATACGGGTTGTCAGGACTGTTGGCGGGGACTGGCGATCCGCTGGCGCCGTAAAACGGCCGTTCGGCTTGCTTGTCCTGGACGGTAAACGTTCCGGGACGAGGCTGAGGATCATTCCCCACGGCGACGGGGAAGCGTCCTGCGTACAAGTCACCCAGGAACAATGTCATTTCCTTTTTCCCCAGGTCGACATCGGCTCGGAACGGCCCTCGCACGACTTTCAATTCAGTCCCGGGCAATACGGTGATCGGATCCTCAATGCCATTGATGTTGGCCAACAATTGCCAAGGTACCTCGTATTTTACGGCGATCTGCATCAATGTTTCATGGTGCCCCACGCGATGAGGCTGCTCGAGCAAATGGCGACGCGAATAGATGACTTCGGCCGCTAGCGGATCGAGCCGACTGAGCAACTCCTCTCGCTGAGCCGCAGGCAGATTGGGCGTGTGATAGAACAAGCTAAGCGTTTCAAGTGCTTCCTTGCGTTGATCGGATTTGTACTGTTCGTCGGCTAGCTGCAGAGCATTTGCTAGCCCAATGTTGTTTTTGGTGGGATCCGAAACGCCGCTAACGGTCGCGATGTTGTCGTCACCGTCGCCGGCAGCTGCTAATTCGGCCATGGCGGTGCCCGGGCCGGCAGACGGATCAAACGCAACCGAATCACCCTCGGGAAGTTTGTTCTCTTCGGATGAAGGATCTGGCATATTGAATGTCATGTCGGTGGCACCATAGCTAGGCGAAGCCGCAGGGGCCGAAACGCCCGTACTTGCCGACGCCAAACTTGCTTGTGTCCCCGTGCTCGCTCCTAGATCCATGTAGGCAGGCGCGTCATCGCTGGGCTGATGGACGGTCAAATTGTCGTTGCCGTGAGAGTCAGAGAGCTGGATCGACACTCCGCTGGGACTCGATCCACCGTGGGTCATTGCTGAACCATCCACATCGGCGTCGGGAAGATCGGCAAAGGATTGGCCAAACGTGGGGACGCCGCTATCGGCCGTCGCAGCCGACTCGGGAACTCCGCCGCTGATCTCCATCTCGCCTAGCGATTCTGGCAATCCACTTTCGATGTCCAATCCGCCTTCGTCCATCACGATGCGTTCGACTTCCGGTGGCAATGAATCCGGCGGGGTCGTGAGTGACATGTACGCTGTATACATCACCGTCATCAGCAAGACGATAATTGCCGCAGTTTTCAGCGTTTGCATGACGATTCTCCAACTTTTGGACGCTTCTTGCGACCAGCAAAATGGGCGATTTGATTCCATTGGAGCCCGAGAAGACCTCGGACCATTGCCGCGAACGTAACCAATAACAACACGGCGACGCCATAGCATTTCGCCGTCATTTACTGGCAAAAGGGGGGCCCCAAGAGGCGTAGGCATCGTCACCGGGTGGCATTCTTCTAAAATCGCCCTCGCCAACGAACTTTCTTTCCCAAAATCGCCATCACAAATGCACTCCATTGCAGTCCGATAAACAACGTTGCAGCAACGCTGTGCAGTAACACACCGACCGGCGGCTGCCGAAAAAAGATCGCGGCGAGTGCCCGCGGCAGATGAGCCAACAACACCGCAGCCCCCGCAATCCCAATTTCCAGCGGCGACTGGGTTGCGATCGCAATCGCCAACACCACGACCGGCAACACGCTGGCCCCAAAAATTAACAGCGTGAAAACACCAATCAATTTCGGATTGGCGATTCCTTCATCGGCATTTTTCAGCAAACCTCGGATCACTTGTCCGGCATCACGGTACATCCGGCACCGAGCCAACCGGGTGCCGTCGACCACATCGGTCATCATGCCGGATAGGCGATAGATCCGGGGCAGCTTCAGCCCATCATGACGTGATGCCTTGATCGCTTGATGAGTGCCGGCAGCCTCGTAGTCGGATCTGGACGTCAAAAACAATTGGCCACACCCGGCGGCATAGGCGGGACTGCAATACGCTCGCATCCTCGCCATCGGCAAAAAACCGAGCAAGATATAGTGCATCATCGGCACCAACAGTTTTTCAAGCAACGTCTCCGTCTGTTGCTGTGGAAACGCACTCAGCAAAGCAATCTTGTTTTTGTTTTGCCAATCGATAAGCACTTTGATTGCATGGGGTTGCAAACGCACATCCGCATCGAGGAACAACAATCGCGAATGACGTGCGGCCGACGCCAATTGCCAACATGCGTGTTGCTTTCCATTCCATTGTGGTGGCAACGGCTGCCCCGACAAACAGCGAACTCGCGAGTCGGTCTTTGCCAAATCACGCACCACGGCTGCGGTCGCATCGTCCGAATCGTCGTCCAATACCAACACTTCCAAATCGACATCGCGACTGGCCAACACCGATTGCACACATGCTGCGATCGAATCCGCTTCATTCCGTGCGGGAATCAGTACCGAGACAGTGATGACCGTCGCATCGGTTGACACCAGTGCCCCATCCGGCAAACGAAACAACGGCAAATTACGCAAAAACATCAAGGCCGGTAATAACGCCAAACCTAATGCGACAAACGACCAAAACATCATTGCAACTTGTTTCCGTGCGCTGCTTTGAACCGTCGCCCCGTCACCAATGCTTTGATTCGACGCATCGAATCGTAAACGAACCCCGCCCCCCGTGCGCCCGTCAACAAATTCTCAAACGCTTGCGAGTCTCTTGCGACCACGTGTTCGCTCAGCACGGTTTGGTTCTTCCGCATCTGCTCGGTCAACAGCGTTTGCCAATCCAATTTCGATGCCTGCGGATGATCGACGATCTTGACCGGCTCGCCGATGCGAAATAGACATTCAGGGAGTCGCTCTTCCCAAAAAACATATTCGATCGCGATCGGTAGCACCCATCCACGCTGCATTCGAGCACACAGATGCGCCATTCCCGGCATCAGCACAGCGGAATGATCACGCACGTCGGCGAAGCGGCCTTCGGGAGTCAACCAGAGCGCCGCATCGCCGCTGTGCAGAATCGCTCGACTCTGCTTTAAAAACGCCGCCGCGCCCTCGCTGCTGTGCAGTCTCACGCCATAGAACCCGAGTTTTGCAAAAACGCGATACTGCTCAAGCGCCTCAGCATCGATGGGCGCAAAGAATTGACGATCCGGAAACAGCCGCTGATTCAAAAATTGTGCAGTCAACGGATCCCACCACGAAGGATGATTCGCGCAAAGGATCAGAGGCTCGTCCGCAGGCACCGCCGCATGCGAAAGCGAATCACGCATCATTGCAATCGAATGAAAATTGCGACGTAGGTAGGGCGTCAAAAAGCGGTAAAATCCGCGCAAGAGCCAACCGCTGACCGCAGGCCGCAAATTGTCGGATGCGTTGGAGGTCATCGAATTCACGGTCAAAACTGAGTCACGATCAAATACATCAACCCCAGGATCGCACTGAGTGCCAACATCCGAATCGATCGCGAAACAAAGGTGTACTTTGAATTCGAAACATGCGAATCGAGCATCATGCAAATCGCGATTTCCCGCTTCAGCCCGCTCATCCCGATCCGCTGCATTTCGTCAGCAAATTGCTCGGTTTGATCGATGCGGTAATGAGCCGAAATGGCGGCGGGGTGAAAATGATTGGCGCGACCAAGCGATGGATGTTTCCCCTGGTACCGAAATGGCAAGATACAGCGGAAAGCCAAAACGCATGACCAAATCATCGACGCCAGCCACAATAAAAAGGTGGCGGAAACCAACGATGTCCACCACCACGTCGGATGCGTTTGGTCCGCACGTATGTACTCGTGAATGGTCGGAACTAAAACGCCACTCAGTGCTCCGTTGACCGCCAAAACCGCAGCCGCCTTGGCATCGGCAAATCGAATCCATTCACCAATGATCTGATACGTCTCGATCAGATTTTCGGCTTCGAGTGCGTCCTGAGTATCGTCGTCCAACCGCGGACGAGCCACCTGCGATGGCTCCGCCACAGCGGACTGAAGCGACGCGTCATCCGTTTCTGCAGCCGACTCGTTTAGTGATTGCGACATCCGTTTGTTCTCTTGATTGTTATCGTTGTTCGCTTCTCAACGTTGGTTTCAACTTCGCCATCCGTCCCTTGCCGTTGTAATTGCCCAATTTCGATCGAGGGAGACACGAGCGAAATGGCATGGCACCAGCAGTGACCATCCGGGGCGCTCAATCCTACTTTTCCTTTGCGTCGTCTCGTCTCATCGGGTGGCTTTGCTTGGTCGGCTCACCGCCTCGACGTTGCCCCCGTCCCTATTAGCTTATCCGATCAACGTTGGCTTCGCGGACCTCAAGACAACTCCGACACAACACGCTCGCCCAACACACCACCGGCCGGGAAACCATCCAAATAGGCGTTGAAACGCAGCCGAATTGATTGCTGAGGTCCCAATCGCTCGGGATCCAGCAATTCGTCTTTCGTCTTGTCGCTGATCGGAAATGTGGTAATCAACTTGGCGGATCCTGTTCCACGACGGATCGCATAAACCAACAATCCTGAATCATTGGTGTGATCCAGTGGCGTCCGAAACGGAAACATATCGGTTTGCAATTGGTAGACATCGCCAACCGCCTTGGTACTTGTGGAAGCGGACGTCGGCAAACGAAACGTCTCTAACAAACGAGTCCCTTTGGCTCGCGAAAGTTCGCTTGAATTGAACGTTGCCGTACATCCTGTCATGTCCACTGCTGGCTGATCTCGCAGCGACAACAGAGACAAAAAGACCGTCAAATTTCCAAGCAGCGTGCCTCGGCGGGGCAGCGCCTGCAGCGATTGCTTCGGCAGCCCGAATCCGTTTTCGATCGTCGAACGGAGCCAGCGGTCGCGTTTGAATCCGTAGGGCGTTTCGATCCGGCTGAGCAAATAGCCATAGGTATGTTGGATGCCCGCGTGATAACCCGGCGGCTGCATCGGGACGTGGGTGATCTCGCCGAGCAGCGAAAGAATTTCGGGAGCCACAATATCCTGGCTTGCCAATTCATCCGTGTTAACCGAATGTCCCCAACGCGATAGCACCGATCGTTCGTCGCGAACACGTCGCAGATGGCGATAAAACCGCGGCATGCCAACACGCAACCGACTCAATCGCTCTCGCTCGGTCCCAGCCGCGGCTAGTTGCTCGCTCAGCTTCGGTAGCGCAGTCTCTAAGTCCAAAAGCGGTTCCTGTTTTAATCTGGCTCTGCCACTCTCGATCGTGCCTATTTCCGAATCAAAAATCGGCATCGCCTCTTTCTTCGCTCGCTCGCGTTCCCAATGCGCCCCACACTCCATACGGACTGAGGATCGGTAGTTCGTTTTCGTCGAAGACCGTCTGCGGTGCCGGTGCGTTCAACTCGCCAGTGTCGATCGTATCGGTGATAAACTTTACCGCGCCGTCGCCCATCAACACATGGCAACCGCCCATATGATAACTTCCCGCGGAAAAAACGCCGTCATGAAGTGGTTTTAGACCGATCGCACAACTTGTCGAGTTCGGTGGCAAAATAGTATGGACAAGTGATACGCCAGCCGAGCCATCCGCAAAGGCACCGCCGCGACCGTATGGGCTAAGTGAAACATGGTCCGCGTAAACACTCGGCTGATTTGGATCGGCCGCGGTACGACAATCGGCCGGTGAATCGGCTAGCGACGCCGGCTGGTCGATGGCATATTGCCCAAGCACAAGCCCTCCATTTTCCGTTCCGATTTCCGTCATCGCTATCGTATTGGAAAGCCCGTCACTGATATCGGAAAAAGAAAGCGTCATTCCCGGCGAGCTAAACCCTCGAACATCGCTGAGTCTCTGCGCGTCGTGGATTCCAACCATTTTGTCGCCGATGCAAAATGTATAGTTTGTCCGCCCAAGATCTTTCCGCACCGCCGGGTCCGACGGACATCGATAGGTTGCATATTCCGTTCGCCAGGGATCGTAGTTTTTATCCCACGGCACCGGCCCCATCGCAGGATAGTTCACCCCGTTGTAGGTCGACGGATTACAAACACTTTCCCAATACGGACTCGCTTCGATAAAAGGTGTCATCGCAATCAGACCACTGATGCGATGCTCGTTCGATTCGGTTCCGAACATCGCCGCAGGACATTGTTTGTAAGCCCCGTGGTAGTTATGGATCGCAAGTCCAATTTGCTTGAAATTGTTGCTACAAGACATTCGCCGAGCTGCTTCCCGGGCCGACTCGACCGCTGGCAGACAGAGAGCAATCAGAACGGCGATGACTCCAACAACCACCAACAATTCCAATAGCGAGAACGCACGACGACTATCCATTTAACACTCACCCGGAAACGACTTCTTGCACGCCGATCACTTGACGCCGCATTTGCAATATAACGCATTGGTGCTGCAAAAGAGAATCGAATCAGGTGAGTTCGAATTGAGAACGACCGATGGACATCGTACCGGCAGGATACAGGAGACTCGCTAACTTAGACCTATTCTTCCGGAACAGCAGCGAAGCAGGAATCTTGCGTTGTGTTAGCCGTTTTGGCCAACGCGGTGAAGCATTTCTCCCTATAAGGAAATCGCGAATCTACTGTAGCGAAAGTCGCAGAGACGTTCGGCCACGCGAGTTAAACCGGAACTCTCTGCGAGTTTCGCTACGAAAAAATGCTTCACAGTGTTGGCCCAAACGGCTAACGGGATGTCCTCCAATGACTTCTGCCTTTCGGCTAAGGACTTTCCGATAGCCTTTGCAGGTTGTCGCTTAGTTCCGATCCTTTAGAAATCGGATGCCATGGCCCTCTCATAGGCTTCGACCTTGACCTGGAAGTCGGCGTCCGATTGTGAGGATTTTTCTTCCTCCGCCCCACAACCGACAACCGACACCATGACGAATAGCACACTGGCCATCGAGAGTGTTTTAAACATAGGTGCCCCAACGCAAAAATCTGAAAATGAAAAGAATCGCGTGCTGGCACTGCCAAAGAATCCATTCCCGTGCCACCATCGGTGTCAAATTGACCCCCAAAATCTATCACTTTCCCAACCGGTCCCAACGGATTTTTGCTGCAAGGTTGACAAATTACGGAAATCCAACCGACGTCACTCTCTATGACTGGCCCCTTGCACAAACTTACGCCCAACGTACTAAACGGGGCGGTTTGCCGCAAAACGTGACACACGAACTAGAAAGGTTCTTCACTCTAATCATAAAAACCGAACCACTCGTCCCTAGCGGCTTGTGAAACGAGTCAACTAATCTAGCCCATGTGTCAACTCTATAGGCAACGCGTTGAAGCGTTGATCACCCGTGTTTTGCCAGGTTTTAGCGGTAGGGCGCAAGCCCAATACCATCTACTTTCGTAGTGGGACTCGCCAGAGTTCCTGGTGTTTCAACAGCAAAGATGGGAATTCTGGCGAATCCCACTACTTGAGCATCTCCAGTGGTTGCCAAAGTAGATGGCACTAAACGGGTGGCGTTTGTAGCGGTGCGGCGCGGGGCCTCGCCCGGTCTAAATCGAACGTTTCACTCGCCGCAACCGGACGGCTCGCGCCGTGCCGCTACCAAATGCTTCATAGCGTTGCTCTATAGGCCTACAGGGCGGCATCGTCGCCACGTCCACAATGCCCTCTACAAAGAAACCACAGCAACATTCTGTTGACCAATAAAAAAAGCCGGACTTGTGAAGAGTCCGGCTTCTCGTTTTTGTCACGATTGACGCGTTATTCGAGCGTTAACGTTTCTTTTCCAGCTCGTGTGCCTAGAGCTCCCCACAATCCGTAGCTGCTCATTTGGCCAGCCGTCGCAGGAGCAGCGTTCTTGTTGCCCGCTTCGATGCTGTCGGTGATGAACTTTACTGCTCCGTCGCCCATCAGGACGTGAGCGCCACCTTGGTGACGACTTCCGATGGTCGAGTAGCCATGGCCGTTGTCGTCCGTCCACATGCAGCTAAGTCCATTCGGAGGACGAATCGTTTGCACGCAGGTGAAAGGCATTCTCGCGTCAGCCCAGCGATAACCACGACTTCCGTTTCCAGTGCCCAAACCGCCGGTAAAGAACTGAGGCCGAGCAGGATCGATCACGGTGTCACACGAAGCAGGGTCCGTCAACAACGTCACGGTGCCCGACTTGGACCAATCCGCGATGATTTCTTGGTTACCCAAACTGGTCGCCATTTCTCCCATCGCAATCGTGTTGGCCAAACCGTCTAACACGTCACGGAAGGCTGTCTTGCTGCGAAGCCAGAAGAATCCACGATTGGTACCGCGTGCGGCCGCCGCAGCGCCGCTGTTGTCGCTTGTCGATCCCGTGCCGGTGGTATCTGATTTTTCCTTTTGTGACGGAGTCGCTGCACCGTCGTAGTTCCAATATCCGTTACGGTCTTTTCCGCCAGAGTGAACGAGATAAATCGTATCCCCGATACAGAATGAATAATTGGTGCGTCCTAGTGCCGGAGCGCCAATCCCAGGATCGCTGGGACATCGGTAACCCTGCACTTCAGTCGACCAAGGAGTGTAAGTGGTCGACCATGGCGAGATTCCCATCGCGGGATAAGTGGTGGTGCCGATGGTCAATGGGTTGCTGATTTGCTCCCAAAGTGCTTGTTGCTCAATAAAGGGAAGTAACGGAATGAGGGCACTCAAGGCGTTGCGGTCCGAATTGGTCGATCCGCGGTCATTTGTACCGCCGCCCTGAATTGGCAACTGATTGTAAGCAGCGTGATAATTGTGAATCCCCAAGCCAATTTGCTTGAAGTTGTTGCTGCAACTCATGCGGCGGGCGGCTTCGCGTGCGGCTTGGACCGCTGGTAACAACAATCCAACCAAGACACCAATGATTGCGATTACCACAAGAAGTTCGACCAAGGTGAAACCCATTGGACGACTAAAACTTTTTTTCATTCAAGATCCTTTAAAGCAGACATTAAAAACAGAAGTGAGAAAGGGAAACGACAAGTCAAAACCAGCCAACAATGGCCTAGTAACTTGCTTCGAGAGCGTCGGTCGCAGCACGTTCCTCCGGGGTCAATTCAGGTTGATCAATCACGGTCGTACTCGTCTTCTCAGCACAACCGACAACGGGAACGAAACAGAAAACAGCAGCAGCAACGAGCAGGGTAACTTTCAAGTGATTCATGGACCGCGTAAGGGAAGGAAGGGAGAGGGAGGGTGGGAAAAGGAAACCTTCGTTGGACGCTTTAAGAAGCAGGAAAAGGGCCTGAAGGTTTCGTGGCAGAATTCTATTTAGCGTTAAGAAAATAAATATAGGGTTTCTACTAAATTGCTAATAAACGAACTCGACGGGTGCAAAAGTGGGGTGCATCCGTAAGCGAGTGGCTGCAGAAACGGTTTGCAACCTTCAAAATCAGTCTCGGCTGGCCCAAATCATCTCAAAACGTCCCATCGCTCGGCATTAACCGATCGCCAGTTAAATTGGACACTTAGTATTTTTCACCAGCACTAAGCAGCTATGCAGGCGTCTTCCCGTAGATTGACCGCTTTGGCGCCAGTTCCGACACGAAATGCTTCGCAGCGTTAAGGCACACGGCTACCGGAACTTCAACCCGACACTCCTGCCTACCTGCTTAGTCGCAAACGTTGCATGTCCGACAAATCCGGCACAACAAACAAACTGGCCCGCCAACGCGAGTGACTCGGCGAATCCGCCGATACCCTTTCGATAAAGGAAGGCTCTCTGCGATGACCGAAACCACGACAAAAAACAAATCGATTTCCTCAACCTCGGCGATGTTCAACGAGGCAGGGCTAAAAAAGGCTGCGGTGCTGCTAAGCTCGATGCCGACCAAAACCGCGGCCCGGGTGCTTTCGCAATTGCCGCCGCGTGCGATCGAAGCGATCAGTATCATGATCGCCCAAACCGATTCGTTCGGAGGCGACGAGCAAGAAGTCGTGATCGCTGAGTTTCTAACCAGTAAAGCGAGTTCGATCTACGCGAGTCCCGGAGGACTCGAGCGAGCCAAGGAACTGATCAAAGAAGCACTCGGCCGCGACGCCGGAGAGTTGCTTGGCAATTTGCAACAGACGATCGAATCGATGCCCTTCGGTTTTATCAAGAAAGTCGACGCGCAAACGCTGCTGCAATTCATCGGCGACGAACATCCGCAAACCATCGCACTCTTGTTGAGCCACGTTCCGTCAAACTATGCGTCGGAAGTGATGTCGGGACTCGATCCCGAAAAACAACTCGAGGTGATCCGCCGGATTGCCACGATGGGTCGTACCAGTCCCGATGCGGTAGCCGAGCTGGAATACGGTCTGGAAATGCGGCTCAGCAGCATGGTCAACCAGTCGCACAGCAACACCGGCGGCGTGGCCAGCGTGGCCGAGATTCTGAACGTGGCCGAACGTAGCGTGGAACGCAACATCATGGAATCGCTCGGCCGCGACGATCCCGAGTTGTCGGACGAAATTCGCCGGTTGATGTTCGTCTTTGAAGACATCTCGAAACTTGGCGATCGCGACATCCAAGCCTTGTTGAAGAACGTCGAAACGTCTCAGTGGGCAATGTCGCTAAAAGGGGCCAGCCAAGGGCTTCAAAACAAAGTGATGAAGAACATGAGCACGCGAGCGGCCGAAAATCTCCGCGAAGAGATGGAGTATCTCGGCAGCGTCCGAATCAGCGAAGTCGAAGCGGTTCAACAAAAGATTGTCGACATCGTTCGTCATCTCGAAGACACCGGCGAAATCTCGCGACCGACCGGTGAAGAAGAAGAAGAGTACGTCAACTAAACGTACCGGTTCGGCAGCGATGCTACATGTTTCGGTAGCAATGCCGCGGGAAGGAGTGACAGGAGACAAGTTCACGCAGCCGTTAAATTGCGATCCTCAACTACCTGTCAACTCCATCGCGAGGCATTGCTGCCTCGAGTAATGACAAAGCAGCCACTACAGACTACCTACTCGTCCTAGGTTACGCGATACGCGGCAAAACAATATCAAGCGTTTTCTTCAACGCACCGCCACTAGCCCGGATTCCTTGGACTTCTTTCGGCCATAAATCAATTTCCAGCTGGTTGATAACTCCGGTCCGGCCAACCACCGTGGGCACCGAAAGCGCCACATCGCGGATTCCATAGCAGCCGCGTTGCACCGAGCTGACGGGCAAAATGCAGCGGCGATCCAGAGCGATCGCATCAAACACATCGCGAATCGCGATCCCAACGGCGAAGCCCGCACCGCCTTTGCGTTTGATTACTTCGGCACCACTGCCACGCGTGCGAGTGAACAGATCGTTGGCCATCGTCGCATTCCAGCCCGGGAATTTGTCCAGAGGCAGACCACCCACGGCGGCACTGCTCCAAATCGGTACCATCGAATCGCCGTGTTCGCCCAAGATCAACGCCTTGGTCTGAGTCGGCGGTGCGTTTAGCTGCGCGGCAATCAACGAACAGAAACGGATGGTATCGAGTTGCGTTCCCAAACCGATGACTTGATTTGTGGGCAAATCGAGCATCTGTGCGGCAACGTAGGTCAACACGTCCACAGGGTTACTGACCACCAACACAATCGCGGACGATTTGGGGCCAGCCGCTTTCACATCGCGAACGATCTGGACAAACAAGTCGGTGTTGCGGTTAATCAGATCCAACCGCGACTCGTCGGGCTTACGGCGAAGACCGGCGGTGATACAGATCACGTCGCTGTCGGCAATGTGCTCGTAACCGCCACCGACGATGCGTTGGTCGGCAACGCTGGGACTGCCGTGCTGCAAGTCGAGCGCCTGGCCAACCGCCATCTCTTGGTTGACGTCAAGCAAAGCGATTTCGCGAGCGATTCCGCCGCACTGGATTGCGTATGCGGCACAGGATCCGACGAGTCCACCAGCACCAATGATCGAAATTTTCATGTTGTCAGAGTTTCAAAAAGCGTTGCGTTATTTGTGTTGAACGTGTGGGATTGCCTTAAGCCTTCATTTGGCGGATTACTTCGTCGGTGATCAGCTTGACGAGTTTCTCTTCGTCGATGCCGGTGGCTGGCGAGCTTGCCACTGCCGCCTTGGCTGCCGATTCGACTGCCGCTGTTGGTGGGTTGAACGCTCGCTGTGCGACGCCGGCTTCCGCCCACGAATCGCGGAAGATGTCGTTGGCACAGATGTCACAATTCTCGTACTCGCTGGTGTTACGAGGATCCTTGTAACCCCACTTGTCTTTCAACTCCAACAATTCCTTGGACTTCTCTTGGCTCAAGTAGGAAACATTGCCAAGCTGTTTGGCCAACATCAACATGCGGCAATACGAGTCGAGGATCTCGGTCCACCAATACGCTTGCTCGACCGTTTCGCCGTAGCTAACCGTGCCGTGGTTCGCCAAGATCATCACGTTGGTTTTCTTGACAAATGGAATGATCGTGTCGGCGAATGCTTGTCCACCGGGCGTTTCGTACTTGGTAATCGGAACGTCACCCAGGAACACTTCGACCTCGGGCAGAATGCACTGAGGAATGGGCTCGCGAGCGATCGCAAACGCGGTGGCGTGTGGCGGATGGCAGTGAACGACGCTGCGGATGTCTTCGCGTTGGCGATAGATTTCCAAGTGCAGCAAGGCTTCGCTACTTCGTTTCTTGCGTCCGGACAATTGTTTGCCGGTCATATCGACAAGCGAAATGTCTTCGGGAACCAGGAAACCTTTGCAGTGCAGCGTTGGCGTGCAGAGGACTTCGTTTTCGCTGACGCGGACGGTGATGTTTCCGTCGTTGGCGGCAGCAAATTGGCGGTTGTAAATCCGCTTACCGATGTCGCACATGTCTTGTTTGATCTTATGAAGATTCTGCATAGCTGCTTTCCTTTATCGTTACGATTGATCCGCTGTAACGCGGTTCACTGAGCAAGAGGGTCTGTGTATTTGTATGGTGATGAATTACAGGTCGACTTCGTCCAACAATGCGACGATCGATGCATCGAGCGGTTTGACATCCGAGAACGGCTGAGCCGCTTCGGGGCCTTCGGCCAATGCCACCCAATCGCCAATTCCTGTCCCACATGTATCCCATGCGATCACCGTGTCGCCGCCGATCGGCTGGTCACCAAACTGATCAACTGACTCGAGCAATTCGACACAACGCAACTTCGCTCCCTGCATCGCGGGATGCGAGCGAGAAAGAGTGACGGTGCCGATCGTACGAGCGATTTTCATGTGAGTGTTGGTTTTGCGTTTTTCTATTTTAAAATTCGGGCTGCGACGTTGACCGCCGCAACAAAATTCAGTGTGTTCATGTCCAGCACCCAAACTTGAGGTGCCAATTCCTTTTCAATCCGATCAACGTTGGCAATCGAACTGATCACGGCGGCCCGCCGGCCCGAGCTACAAATCCGGTAAACTTCTTTGCTCGGTGCGTCGCTCAAAATGATCGTCGCCGTCGCCGAATCCCGAATGCCTCGCCGTGACAACTGCTGCGATATCGCCTCGGCACGCTCGGGGTTTTCAATGTCGGTGACCACCATCTCGGACGGTCGCGTGTTGGTCTTCTCAGTCAGGGTTGTTTTGTGGTCTGCACTTGTTTTGTTGTTTGCACCGCGAGTGATCGTGATTCCAAGCAGCTTCGCTTCGTCGCGTGCCGCCGGCGTCACGATCGCTTTCGTAGCGATACGTAATTCTGTTTTGCCGCCCCGAACTGCTTCCATGACGGTCGCTACCGAGATGACTCCGGAAATCGGACAAGCGGTTTGCTCGCCGGTTTCCATTTGGTTTTGTTTGACTCGCTCGATGACTTCACGAACGATCTTGGCAATCCATACCGGATCGATCGATGCGTGGCTCATGCGGGTCTCCGTTGGTCAATCAATCCAATCACGCTCCAGCGTGCTGGGGTATTTTCGTGTTTCGTCATTTCGCGAGCGTACGAACCGTCGCTCGTCAACATCACGTGGTCCCCTTTACGACATCCTAAAATGTCCAGTGCAATCAGCGGCGGCCCATCCGCCGCGTCGTTCACCCCAGTCGGCTGGACGATGACAAGTCGTTGGCCCGCGAAGCTGGCGTGCTTCACGGTCGCTCGAGTCGATCCGATGACGGTGGCTGGTTGC
>NZ_ANOG01000732.1 GCF_000346295.1 Rhodopirellula maiorica SM1
ACTGCAGCGCGGATGCGATCGCTTGTTTGCACGTCAGATGAAAGCGAATCATTTTGTCTTGATCGCTGATGGTGACTTTCCCGAGGCCGACGAAAACGTCACTCCACGACTGGCCGAGCATTTTGTCCAGTGGATGATGAATCCGCCGGTCGTCTACCTGCGAGCTCCCCAAGGTTTCAACGTGCAAGACACTGCTGATCTCGAAGTGATTGCCGGAGACTTTCCCGAGGAGATTGCGTCGACGGTCCAGGCCGGGCTTTCGCAATTGGTCGCTTTGCAAAGCGATGCGGATTGTTGGGAGCGGATTGCCACCCCACAGCGATAGTCGGCATCCAGATTTTACGTAGCACAATCGACAGTGGACGAGGGTAACTCTTTGGGCAATGTTACGCGTCTATTGCCCAATCGGAGCACTGAGGGAATGCAGCTCGACTCCCGCTGGCGATCGTAGATACGCGATCAAATCTCGCCTCTGCTCCGCTGTCAATTGTTCTAGCATTCCCTCGGGCATCATCGACAAAACTTGATCCAAGATCGCGAAATCCTTCGATTACCGTCGTGTCACGAAAGAGCGTCCCCAGCAATTTTGCCGAACGCTGTCGAGAAAATAGTTCGGATCACGCTGCACCGTTTCATGCTCGCGCCCACATTCGACCCGGCCTTTGTAGTACAATCCTGAAGTCTATAGTGTAGCCCCGACCCTCCCGTGTTGCCCCTCCCCATGTTGCCCGTCCCGTCGATGCTGTGAAGCATTGAACCCCCGTGTTTTGCGAGGTTTTAGCGTAAGAGCGCAAGCCCTCCGGTTCCTCGTTTCGACTAAAACACCGGAGGGCTCGCGCCCTGCCGCTAAAAAATGCTTCACAGCGTTGCCTACTCCGTGGCGAACCATTCAAAAATTCGCTGTCGTTTACTGCGTGCTTTGCCAATCGCGGGAAACGTCACCTTCGGAATCGTCCGTAATGTGAGAAACGCGACGGTGAATAATTGTTTGTCATTTCCATCAATAACGTATGAAAAGGATTTTTCGTATGAGACATCGCTGTCTTGCTGCAATTGTGTTCGGTTTGGTAGTGGTGGCCGACTTTTCGGTCAACGCGCAAGAGTCGGGGGCATGGCAATACTCACCTGATTTGCTGCAGCCGTTCTGGAACAGCAATGTTGTCGAAGACGAATCCGTTCTGTTTCTTCGCGAAAACCGAACCGAAGATGCGGTTGGCAGCGTGCTGTTTCCGATCAAAAAGATCGTTTCAGTTGAAAGTTCCTCCGGCGAGATCACCTACGAAGCGGGAGTGGACTATCGCTTTGAACCCGGTGCTCGCCAGATCGTTATTCCGGTCGGATCGCGGATTGTGACAAGCACTTCGTCGGACCTGCGGCGTCCCGCCAATTCTCAGCGGCATCGACTCACACACCGCGATGGCAACGGAGAAATCCTGTTTGGCGCGAAGCTCGAGTATCACCAGATGCAGACGCGCGTCACCTATGAAAAGATGAGTGACGATTGGCCGGTGCAGATGCCTGCGTTTGATCCCGCTGTTCTGCCGAACACACTAAAAAAACTTCGTGACCGCAAACCCCTATCAGTCGTTTTGCTAGGGGACAGTATTTCGACGGGGTGTAATGCGTCCGGTTGGGGCAATGGGGCTCCCTATCAACCGGCATACCAAGACCTATTGGTGCAACATCTTCGGGCTCATTATCAGACCGAGGTGACGCTGACCAACTTGTCCGTGGGAGGCACGTCGACTCCTTGGGGAGTGACAATGATCGACAAGGTCGCAGAGCACAATCCGGACCTCGTGATCCTGGCCTTTGGCATGAACGATTCCGCAGGCCGCTCGGCAAAGGAATACGGCCAAAACACCGCGACGATGATTGCCAAAACGCGAGCTCTGGTACCCGAGGCTGAATTCATCTTAGTCGCATCGATGCTGGGAAACCGAGATTGGGTCACGCTGAAGCATGACGTGTTTCCCAAATATCGCGACGAATTAGCGGAACTGCGTGAACCGGGGGTCGCGTTGGCGGATATGACCAGTGTTTGGGAAGAGTTTTTCAGGCGAAAGAAAGATGCCGATCTGACAGGCAACGGCGTCAATCATCCCAACGATTTTGGCCATCGCGTTTACGCCCAAATCCTGTCCGCTCTGCTTGTTGATCCAAGTCTTGCGGAAGCAAAAGATGATGAGTTTAAGGTTGGGATGGCGCGGGTCAATATCACGCCCGACTATCCAATCCTGTTGAATGGATTTCTCAGCCGTCAGCAGGTCTCTACCGGCGTGCGGCAACCGATCTGGGCAAAAGCAATGGCGATCGAGGGTGACGATCCCAATCCCTTGATCCTGATCACCGTCGATACGCTTGGTATTCCCGCAGAGATTCACGCCGAGGTATGCAATCGATTGAAGCGGCTGGGGGTCGAACCCACGCGAGTCGCGATCACGGCGACGCATACTCATACCGCTCCGATTATCAATGGTTGCGCCCCAAACATCATGGCGCGAGATTTTACTCCGCAAGAACAGAAAGCGATCGATCAGTATACCCGTGAATTTACAGACCATCTAACCGCGGTGGCAACGTCGGCTTTGAAAAACCGCCACCCCGCGACACTTCAGTGGTCCGTGGGAAAGGTCGAATTCGCAAAAAATCGGCGAGACAATGACGGGCCGATTGATCACGAATTGCCTGTGTTAGCGGTCCGCGACGAAGCGGGCACGCTGATCGGCGTCTACACAAGCTATGCATGTCACTGTGTCACCTTGGCCGAGCGGATGATCGGCGGCGATTGGGCCGGATATGCAGTGTCACGGATCGAGAACGCTCATCCTGATTGCATCGCGATGTGTTCGGTTGGTTGTGGCGGAGACCAGAATCCGAGCACTCGTGGCAGCGTTGAAATCGCAATCAGCCAGGGCGAATTGATCGCCGCCGAGGTATCGCGATTGCTGCAAGGCGAAATGACTGCGGTACAAAACAACATTCGCGTCGGCCACGCGGAACTAGATCTTCTGCTGGATGATCTGCCCAGCCAAGCGGAATTCACGGAACGTGCAAAACTGGATACGCCCCTGGGTTACCACGCCAAAAAACAGCTTGAAAAAATCAATAGCGGTGAACCTCTGCGAGAATCGATCGACTATCCGGTTCAGGTTTGGTCGTTCGGTGATGCGTTGAACATGGTTTTCTTAGCGGGTGAAGTTACCGTCGAATATGGTATCGAACTCAAAACGCAACTACCGGATCGTGGCGTATGGGTGAACGCTTACGCCAATGCCTGCCCTTGCTACATTCCCAGCGAGAAAGTGTTGCAGCGAGGCGGATACGAAGGCAGTGATTCGATGATCTACTACGACCAACCCACCAAGCTTCGCCGTGGACTTGAAAAGCAGATTCTGTCGACGGCAACGGACCTTTGCCGTTCGCTTGTGGGAGACGTCGGAAACACGCCAGTCTCGACGGACGCGGCAACTGGCAAATCGCCACAGCAATCGCTGGGGTTGCTACAGCTTGCCGATGATGAATTGACCGTCACGCTTGTTGCCTCCGAACCACTCATCGCATCCCCGGTCGCGGTTGATTTCACTGCTGATGGCAAAGTCTATGTTGCTGAAATGTACGACTATCCCGCCGGTATCGATGGCAACTATCAGCCCGGGGGACGGGTGCGTTTGCTGACATCCAGTCGTGATGATGGTAACTGGGATCAATCAAAAGTCTTTCTTGACGGCATCCCATTCCCCACCGGTGTCACGGTATGGCGAGATGGGGTCCTGGTATGTGCAGCACCCGACATTTTATATGCCGAAGACCAGGACAATGATGGACGAGCGGATTTGGTCAAAAAACTGTTCACCGGGTTTGGCGACCAGAATTACCAAGCTCGCGTCAACAGTTTGGAATATGGACTTGATGGTTGGGTGTATGGATCATGCGGCCTGTTTGGCGGGAAGATCACATCGCTGTTGACGGGAAAAACGATCGAATTGGGCAACAGCGACTTTCGCATACGTCCGGATACAGGCGAGATCGAACGTGCCGTTGGTCGCACGCAACAAGGCCGGGTCCGCGACGATTTCGGTAACTGGTATGGATGTGACAATACGAAACTCGGTTTCCACTATCCCCTCGCGTACCACTATTTGTGCCGCAATCCGCTGGCGTCTCCCACCTCGGTTCTAAAGCATCTGCCCGCGACTTCTGCGGATGCGACATTGGTTTCCGCGAGTCGCGACTTGCAACTCTTTGAAAAGTCGGGGCAAGGCGGGAAAGCGACCGCAGCTTGTGGCATCGGGATTTACCGCGATCGTTATTTGGGGCCTGCATACACAGGTGGTCTGTACACTTGCGAGCCAGTCAATTTGCTTGTCCATCATTTGCAACTTTCGCCGAATCGGTCGTCGTTTTCTGGATCGGTAATTCCGTCGGAACGAAAGCACGCATTTTTGTCTTCGACCGATCCATCGTTTCGGCCGGTTCAGGCCCGTACCGCTCCCGATGGGACTTTATGGGTGGTCGACATGTATCGCGAAGTGATCGAGCACCCAAAGTGGATCCCGCCAAGTTCGCTTGCGAAAGTCGATGTTCGAGGCGGAGCCGATCAAGGCCGTATTTACCGCGTTTCTCGAGCAGGAGAATCCGCTGTGTCATGGCCTCGGTTGGATAAATTGTCGGCCAATGAACTCGTGGCAACGCTGGAATCCAAGAACGGGTGGCAGCGTGATATGGCAATGCAGTTGTTACAGTGGAATCAGGCGGTTGATACGGGACCGGCACTGAGAAAACTGGCTCGCGAGTCAACTTTGCCGGCGGCTAGAGTCGCGGCACTTTCGCTGCTGACAAATTCAGGAATACTAACGTTGGATGACGCGGTTGATGCTTTTGAGGACGACGACGCGAACGTGCGTCGCCATGCAGTGCGAGTCGCCGAAACGCTGGCAAATGGCGACGCGGTTGTCTCGGCTACGGTGCTCACCAAACTTTTGCCGCTCGCTACCGACTCCGACGCTCACGTGCGATTACAAGTAGCGTGCTCTTTGGGACAATGGCAGGACATTGCGACTGGCGATGTCCTGGCAAACATGTTGCTCAACAATCCTGATGATTCATTCTTAGACGCTGCGATTATGAGCAGTCTTCACAAGGAAAACGTCGATAGGTTTGCCGAACATTTAGTCGAACAGAGCGGTCAACTTCATCGGCACGCGGTTCGCACGTTTCCCGTTCTGTTTGCGATGTGTAGCGACGCGATCAAGGCTCGTTTGGCTCTCGCCGTCAGCCAAACATCGTCACAGCGATTGGAATTGTGGCAGTGGAAAGTTTTGCCCACCGTGCTGGAACATTTCGAACGACACGAGGAGTTCCGCCAGGCATTTAAGCGGCAAAAAGGCGATGAATTGATCGAGCAATGTTTGCCATTGGCGATTCAAACCATCGTCGATCAAGACCAGGAGGTGCCCCTTCGCGTCGCCGCGTTACACACCTTACATCATTTGCAAATCGAAAAGGACGTGACTATCGACGTGGTTGCGCAAGTGCTCAATGCACGAAATGCAAGTGAAATACAGTTGGCGGGCGTGACCGCGTTAGCTCGAAACGATTCGCCAGACTCCACCCAATTAATGATCGGTAAATGGGATCAAGTTTCCCCATCGGTACGCGCCGCAATGTTAGACGCCCTGACCTCGCGAGTCTCCTCGATTGAGCTGTTGTTAGAGGCGATCGGTCAATCTGAAATTCGTGCGTCAGAAATCGATACGGCATCACGTCAGCGAATCTTCGCCGCTGGCGGTGCAAAGCTGAAGTCTCAGGCCGAGCAGGTGTTTTCAGGGGAGGTGAACGCGGACCGGGCAGTCGTGATCGCCGAGTATTCTGGTGTTTCAGAATTACAGGCCAATGCATCGCGTGGTAGCGACTTGTTTCGGAAGCATTGTGCGACCTGCCACCGCTTCAAAGGGACTGGCAACGAAGTTGGGCCTGAACTGGAAGCCTTGGCGAGTAAACCGGTCGAATTTTTTCTGCAAGAGATACTTGATCCGAGCCGAAATATGGACACGCGTTATGCAACCTACGTGGCGCTCACCGACAGCGGTCGCATCGTCACCGGCTTGTTGGCGGCCGAGTCCGGATCGGCAATCACGCTGCGACTGCAAGAAGCAAAAGAGGAAACGTTGCAGCGATCCGAGCTGGAAGATTTCCGTTCGAACCAGACGAGTTTGATGCCCGAGGGTTTTGAGAAGAGTCTGGATCCACAGCAGATGGCCGATTTGATTCATTACATTCGTTCCGCGCCACCGTCACCTAATTAAGAAGAAGACAGGCACATTTCGGTAGTCGCCAAATTATCTTGTTTGCCAAACAAAAACTATTTCGACCAACAGACGGATTCGGCGATGAGCTCGAAGCAACACGTTCCCCCGACTGACATCCCCGAGCTCGAAGAACTGATCAGCCGTCCGACTGACGCGGTGATCTCGACAATGCTTCATCTGTCGGGCGATATCCTCGTGCTCGGTGCCGGAGGCAAGATCGGGCCGTCGATCGCTCGCATGGCCAAGCGGGCTTCGGATCAAGCGGAGACGGCACGACGTATTATCGCGGTCTCTCGCTTCTCGGATTCGGCGAGCCGGAAACGGCTGGACGCAATCGGAGTCGACACGATCCAGGCGGATTTGCTCGATACGGATCAATTGGCGGGATTGCCGGACGCAGAAAATGTCCTCTATCTGGCAGGGCACAAGTTCGGAGTCACCAATAATCCGTCGCTGACTTGGGCGATGAATAGCTATTTGCCGGGGACCGTGATGCAGCGGTATCGCGATAGCCGCGTCGTCGCCTACTCAACCGGTTGTGTCTATGGACTGTCCGATTTGACGCACGGCGGCGCGGTCGAAAGCGATCCGCTGAATCCAACGGACGAGTACAGTATGAGCTGTGTGGGACGCGAACGGATCATTGAGTATTTCAGCCGCGTCCACAACACTCCCACTTCGATCCTGCGGCTGAACTATGCGGTGGAACCTCGCTATGGCGTCTTGGTCGATATCGCCAAGATGGTGCTCGCCGAGCATCCGATCGATGTGACCATGGGGCATTGCAATGTGATTTGGCAGGGTGATGCCAATGCGATGGCGTTATGCTCGCTGGCGCATGTAAGCAGCCCACCCTTTGTGGTGAACTTGGTTGGCCCCGAACTGGTCACTGTTCGCGGGATCGCCGAATCGTTCGCGAAATTGTTTGACAAACAAGTGCGTTTCGTTGGTACCGAGTCACCCTCGTGTCTGTTGACCAATGGGCAACGCTGTCACGAGATGTTTGGGTATCCTCAAGTACCGGTGCAGACGGTGATCCAGTGGACCGCGGATTGGCTATTGCGTGGCGAACCGACGCACGACAAACCGACCGGATTTCAAGTACGTGATGGCCAATATTGATTCGCGATCGCTTCTCCATCCTGCAATTTCACAGCATAGATAGAACCGATGACTCAAACATTGTCGCCTGCGATTCACAACTTGCTTCTCGACGGCATCGCGATTCCCGCCTGTCCATTAGCGTTGACATTGCAGCGGCGTTTTGATCCACGTCGCCAGCGAGCTTTGCTGCGTTACTACACCCATGCAGGTGCGGGGGGCGTTGCCGTGGCGGTTCACACAACTCAGTTTGAAATTCGCGATCCTAAACATGGATTATTGCGACCGGTGTTGAAATTGACCGCCGAAGAATTACAGAACGCACAACAGCGTCACGGCCGACCCATCGTACGAATCGGAGGCATCGTGGGGCAAACCGAACAAGCGATCCAGGAAGCTCAGGGGCTGAGTGATTTGCAGTACCACGTCGGGCTGCTCAGTTTGGCAGGGCATCGTTTGGATGGGCATCGTTTGAATGGGCATCGTTTGAATGGGCATCGTTTGAATGGGCATCGTTTGAATGGGCATGACCAACGCAGTCATGATGAGTTGATTGCACATTGCCGCCGCGTTGCCGAAGTCATTCCGTTGATGGGATTTTATTTACAATCCGCAGTGGGAGGTTGCGAGCTACCCTACTCGTTTTGGCGACGTTTCGCGGAAATTGAAAACGTGGTGGCGATCAAGATCGCGCCTTTCAACCGCTATCAGGCGCTGGAGGTGGTCCGCGCGGTGATCGATTCTGGTCGCAAAGATATCGCGTTATACACGGGCAACGATGATAACATTATCTGCGATTTGTTGACCGAATTTGTGTTGCCGACGCCCGCGGGTGAAAAGCGAATCGCGTTCTCCGGTGGATTGCTCGGTCATTGGGCTTGTTGGACACAGGCGGCGGTTGCGCTCTTGGAACGTTGCAAACAGTTCCGCCGGTCTGGGGCGATTCCCGCTGAAATGATGACGATGGCGGCTCAGGTCACCGATTGCAACGCGGCGTTGTTTGATGCCGCCAATGGGTTCCGCGGCTGCATCGCTGGGATCCACGAGGTATTGCGGCGGCAAGGATTGCTCGAAGGAACATGGTGTTTGAATCCCCACGAAACCGTCAGTCCGGGGCAAGCCGACGAGATCGACCGAGTCTATCGATCGTATCCGCACATGCATGACGACGCCTTCGTCGCCGAGCATCTCGACGAGTGGCTGCGGTAGCCCCATAACAAGAACCGCCGAACAGGAAATTCACGCCAATATCAGCAGGGGTTATAGGATAACAGTGGCGGATGATAGTAAGGGCCTCATGCCGCCAATTTACCCCGCCAAGGCAAACCGCTCTCGCCGCTTCTTTCCTCTCGATAGCGTGATGATTGTCTTTGGCATAAACACGATGCCCAATCATGTTGAGATCACCGGAAACTCTACGACTTCGCATAGAAAACGATGACGCGTTTTCGCAGGCTGCAAAAACCTCTGGCGAATCATAGAGCTCTGCAAACCGGTGGCATGATTTTGTCGACATGACTACGGCGTTGCGGAGTGTTATCATGCGACACATACTATTTTTTTCACAATGATACAGAACACGATCATCACTGCAGGCATAGCTCGTTGAAGGAATCTGGGCACTATTCGATCGCTGGGTTCTTCTTTCAGCTACTTGCTTCGGCTAGTGACGCGTTAAAGCTCTACTTTAGCGACGAAAGCAAGGACGAGCCGATAGCGGTTTTCTCGGTTGAGAAGCTCGGTCAAGATGGCGTTATTAGGCCGATTTGCGGCAACAGTGGCAAAATCAAGCTGATTCAGTATAAGTATTCGAGCGAAGGTAGGATGCTCGGCCCGAACGATTTACGCAAAATCCTGGAGGCGTTTCGCAAGAGCGTGGAGGCATCCGGTCTACCGGCCAGGGATTTTGAGTTTTGCTTAACTACCAATCGTGTGCTCGATGCTGAAGCAAAGGCTTGGATGAAGACGGGAAAGTCCAAAGAGAAGTTCAAGGTTTATTTGCACAAGAATCTCAGTGTTGATTCAGCCAAGGAGTACAGACACACCGTTCTGTATCCGATCTTTCGCAGCATGGAATACGACCACCGCGATCTTGCTGCGTGCGAGAATGAGATCACTAAGATCGCCGACCGTCATGGCATGCATGACCACGAAATCCAAGCTGGTATCAATACCATTGTCGGATTCCTGAACGAAGTCGCTCGATCTTCCGGCGAACGCAAGGTCAATCGCCAGTTGTTGCTCAAAAAACTGGTGGGCCACTCCGACCCCGTTAGTCTTACAAGTGAGCGATCGCTTGGCGTTCAGTTAGATGCAGTGAAGCTTTACAAAGATCGAGAGACTCAACGAACCATAACAATTGACCGCACTGTATATAATGACATTGCTAATGCAGCGAGGTGCTATCCATTTGTCCTTGTTCAGGGTGAAGGAGGGTGCGGAAAATCAGTCGCCGTGAGCGAAGCGGCTCGACTCAATCTTGAATCACGTGAGCATCCACCCGGTTTCGCGATTGTCGTTAAAGCTGCTGAATTGGGTCAAACGAGCATTCAGTTGGCAGTAAAGAGCTGGCGCAAGCAAGTCGAAAATCCTGACCAAACTGAGTGGGAACTATCCATTGCCCGCTTAAGACGAGCCAAGCCGGATCCTCCGATTTTGGCAATCTACGTAGATGGAATTGATGAACGACATGGTCTTCAGGGGCTACCTTCAGAAGCTAGAAGCGTCCTGAGCAGGCTGATATTCGATGCAACCACCATTTTCGCAACGATCATGTGCCGCGATTTAGCGTTATCGTTGTGTGCCGAAATCACGCGGACTTACGTGGGCTCGCTTGTGGGTTCGCGTTTGCCGAGAAGCCCATCTCGTTCTCGGTCGCGGAGTTTGAGCCTGACGAGATGTTGACGCTTGCCCATAACCTGAAGTCAGAGGTCGGAAGTCGAATCAAAAGCCACCTTCGCTTGCGTTATAGCCACCGTGACGATCATGCTCCTTCTGCAGACTCGCCCGTCGAGCCAAGCCGTATGGATGTCATCCGTCATCCTGTCCTATGGCGATACTTTTCTGAAATGAGCGACGATGACAAGCATGAGTTCCTGGATGGGAGACCTGATGCTCTCGCGAAACTGGCAAGTGAGTATATTCAATGGTTCTACGCAAAGATCGAGGAGCGAGTGGGGCCGCTGGCGTTGAATGCCGCAAAGACTGCGTTGAGTAAAAGCGCAAAGCGATTCCTCGACGATCCTACACGAGATGGTTTGATGTACGAAGATTGGCTGGCTCCATGTTCCGAGGCGCGGTGCCCCGAGATTCATCAAGAACCTGTTTTCAAGGAAGCGGTTTCCGCTGGCGTAGTCGAGATGCAAGACGAAAATCGACAAATATGGAAATGGAAAAGACCTTGGCTGTGCGAGTTTTTTGCCAAAGGAGTGAGCCTAAATGTCTTATGAATTGACAGGAAGAGAAGAAATCCGACGCCAATTGTCTCAGCGGCTGGAACATGCAAGATCGCTTGACGATGTTCGCGACCTCTTTGCGGACGTCCTGGCCGCGTCCGATGCGGTGGGGCATGGCCATGCCGTTAACCTTGCCAATTCTCTTTGCACGGCAGCAGCAAGTGCTACTCAATCCGCCCCAGAGCGGGTTGCGGAAGTCGTCGAGTTCGATGTATTGCCGTTCGTTGTCCTCGAAGAGGATGGCGAAAAAGACTCTCCCAGACTTACAATTGACCAGCAGTACCTGCGAGAGAACATTCGCGAGTGGGTGTACCAGTATCCATACGCTGCGATGCGCGAGGTTCGTAACGATGTTCTGAATGTTTTGGAAAAAATCATTCGGACCGAACCGCGTGAGCCGTACTTCTGGTGTGTTGCAAAAATTGGATATCGTACTGAGACGCTCAACAATTTGTTTTGGGAGATCGTAAAGTCTGGCGGAGAGCATGCTGAAACAGCCGCATCTGCATTGATTGCCACGGGCTTGGATGATGAAGAACGTTCTACGATTCTCGATTTAGCAGAAACGCAGATCAAGGAGAATGGAGGCACCCATCTTGCACGACTTGCAATTCAGGAGATCGTCGGTCCAGATAGGTCCGACATCGCAATCAAGTTTCTTAAATCGGCGCTCTCGGAGGCTGGCAGCGACAATGGAATCGAGAAAGGGATCGTGGTCAGCGTCGCAACTCGGGCTGTCGATCGCTGTGCGGACAACGACTCGATT
>NZ_ANOG01000733.1 GCF_000346295.1 Rhodopirellula maiorica SM1
CATAAGACCGCTGCAGGTAACCGCTTGGGAAAGCGTCATTTGCTGGAAAGATTTTGGGTTCTTGCGAGCGAAATCGCTTCAGTCCTAGTGCATTGAAAGCAAAGTTTCTTATCATCTAGCATTCGATCGAGAAGCTGGGTTCGTCGGCCTGCAATCCCAGCGATGGAGCTTGGTCGACCTGTTCAGGTCAGGATGACGAATCATAAGCAGTCGCATTTTTCGTGAAGACGTAGATTCGCCCACGTTCTTGATTCAGCGATCTAGTAATTGTCGAATTTTGCGGAAATCCGCGTACTTCCCCCCCGAGAAAGCAAGCTAGACTTAACTTGGTACCTCGGCTGATCGTGTAAAGTTTCCTCCGGTGAATGCAGAATATTTGTAGATAGATGTAATGGAAACGGGCGTGTGTGATCCCGTTTGCAATGTCGGTCGCGTGCTCGCGTGAACGTGCCTCCGTTAGCAACGAGTTGAATTGAATTCTTTATGAGCAGTCCATTTAGCTCG
The DNA here is from genome assembly GCF_000346295.1 of Rhodopirellula maiorica SM1. Taxonomy (GTDB): domain Bacteria; phylum Planctomycetota; class Planctomycetia; order Pirellulales; family Pirellulaceae; genus Novipirellula; species Novipirellula maiorica. The sequence continues at coordinate 505 of NZ_ANOG01000733.1, forward strand.
ATCAATTGGGCCGACATCTTCCGCATGGAAGTGGGGCTAGGCGTGACGATCGTCACGCGAGACGGACGGGTGGCGTATAGCAATGAAGCCGCTCGTTCGCTGTTTGGTGTGCCACCTGCAAAGACCGGTACCTTTCGTCACTTGAGTGCCCTGTTCCACCCCGAATTTGTGCGGGAACGTATGGGTTGGATCGAACAGGTTCTCGAGAACGGAAAGCCGTTGCGGGCAAGACATATCTACAACGGCCATCAGATGGTTTCGACGTTTTACCCGATCAGCGACGGTGGTGAACTGCTCAAAAGCATGGATGCGACCAAGCCAAGCGACGAATCCAAGCCAAGCGACGAATCCATGCAAAGTGGCGAGGCAGAGCAAAGTCACGCGTCTGGACAAGAGAACGATGACGATCCGTCCCGCAATTCATCGCTTAACAATTCCCCAGATCCTCGCTCTCCAGGTTCTAGCGACGACCCCGGTGTGGCGCAATACGCCCTGATCTTGTCACGTCGCGCCCCGGTCGATTCGGCCGAAGACATCGAGACGGTGACAAGTCAGTATGTGGACCTGGGCTGTTTGTCGGCGTTGAGTAATCGTGAACTTGAAATTTTCATTCTGCTGGGACACGGCAAGAGCGTTCCCGAAGTAGCCAAGATGCTGCACCGCAGTCCGCGTACAATCGAGCGACACAAGACGGAGATCGGACGCAAACTTGGCTATTCAACACTGGCTGAAATCGCGCGCGCCGTAGGGCATCTTGGTTTGACCTCGGACCACTTGCAACTGGAACGCTTTCAAGCAGTGGTCGACGACGCCAAAGCGGAAGAAAAGATGCAAGAGTAACCGCGTTCTAGAACGCATCGATGACTTGATGATCGTTTCGATGGGTTAACCGTCCTAGCAGATCGGTCGAGATATCGACATTCACCACATGCACACTGCCATCGGCGTAGACAAAATTACATCCGCCTACATGGTAGCTGCCAAAGTTGGTTTGAAAGCGGTCAGTCGGAAAACGCGCCAGCGGATAACCGGGGCCGCCGCAGCGTGAAAAATTGGCCGGATGATCTCCGTTGTAGATCGCGCCGTCCTCCGGAGCCACCCCTTGTCGCGACGGACGCACATGTTTTTCGCCGACGATAATGGTATGGCTTGTTCCATCGGTCAGACTGGCGAAACGAGTGCGACTTTTCCACGTGACCAGCTTGGCGTTGGGGGGTGCGAAATTGCCGTCGGGCACCGTTTCAGGATCAGTGATTCCTTCCCCCATAATAAAAGCGCCGTTGGAATAGATCCAATTCCAAACTCCTGAGGGGCCGTGCCCTGCCGAGCAAGCGTAATCGCTGACGATTCCCGGAACATGACCGCTGGTTTCGTAGGGTGATAAAATATCGTCCCCTCGCGTGCTGTGAATATTGGCATCGCGGCGTGAGGGACAAAAATACGGAGCGATCGCCGTCAGCCTCGCCGCGTCGCTTTGGTAGTAATATTTGAGCGAATCGTCCCACTCGTCCGACAAAGCGGCCTGCTCTAAATGCGGTAGCAGCAGAAACGCCCAACTTGTGTAGTGATCGTAATTTCGACTCGGCGGCAATTCGTTTCGCTGAGCGTGAAAATTCTGGACCGCCAACCCGATCTGCTTCAGATGATTGAGACACTGGGTTTGCCGTGCTGATTCCCGCGAGGCTTGAACCGCCGGCAATAGCAGTCCTAACAACACGCCGATTGTGCCAATGACAACAAGCAGCTCGACCAGGGTAAAGCCGTGGATATGCGGGAAACGACGCCAGTCCCATTGAGAGTTCGAGACCGATTCCCTGTTTTCCCTCCTCTTACCGACCATCAATTGGGTACCCCCCGCTACCGCACGGCGTTCTAAAAAGACGAGCTCGGTCACCTCGACACAAAGTGACGGGCACACCACAGACACTTTCCCTACCCTCATCTTAGCAACGTCGCGGAGCACGAGGATCGATTGGGTCCCTTGGAGACCTAAGGGCTCATAAAGCACCATGGCTGGCTTTTTTGTCAAAACCGAGCATTCTGCGGCGGGTCCGTTCACCGGGGTCGAGCTCCGCGAAGCAGCGCTTTCGGGGATCATCGGTCCTCATTCGTTGGTCGGCGACACCGACACAGGTCCTTGGCATCCCGCAATGGCAATCGGTTTGTTTTCAGAGAAACGAATCGCACTTCCGCATCCAGAAGGTACCGTCGTCCCTCGTTATCATGTTCGCGGCATGATCGGATCCGCGCAGGGCCCCTTCAAACTCAGGGAATTGATCGGATTCGCCGCACGCGGAATGTTGGCGGCCGACGTCGAAATCCAAAGCGATGTAACGCAAACCTGGATTCCGGTGAACCGCATTCACGTCTTGCGAGCCTGTTTGAAGGGCGATCTGGTATTGCTCGGTTCCGCTGGAGAAATTCAGCGGCGAACCGACCTCGCGTCGCCTCATTTTGTCGGGACGCCGGCGTCGGTCGTGTCGCCCTCTGCTGCCGCCGTCGTCCCTGAGACGGTCGCAAGATCGGCACAGCACCACAGTGACGTCCGTTTCGGGTCACCCGAACATCGATTTGACAATCAACCGCTCGGCAGCACCGATGCGGTCGACACCTCACCTGCAGACAGTGCATACGCCGCCGCCGAAACATGGCCCGTCTCCCAAACCGATGCAGCGGACGACAACTCAGATCACAATAACTCGGATCGCGAGCGATTCCCCCTTCGCCTGCGAAAACGGATCGGGCGATGCGCGACATTGGTGCGAGAATGGCCGAGGTCGCCAGTAGCCCTGAGATCGATCGCAGTGTTGTTCGTGATCGCCGCCATTGGCATTTTTCAATCGCAATATCAAACCGCGGGAATGGCACCGGATCGTGTGATGGGTGATTGGATTGAAGCGTCAGCAGAGGGCCAATCTTCCCAACCAGCCTCGTTTGCGATTTCGTTTCGCGACGATGGACGCTGCGTGATTTTTTCACCTTATGGTCGATCTTGGACCGGTGATTTTTCATGGACGGATCGCCAAAGCGATGCCCCTGAGTTTTCAAGTCCCCATGCGATTGAGGCCAATTTTGACGCAATCGCCCCCAATCATCTTCATTCGCCAGTGCAACCGACCGACGGGCACGTCCGTTTTCAGGGGATGATGTCCTCACCGCCGGAGATTGCAGGACGCCTACTACGAGATTGTTTTCTGCGACGCGATGGTGATTCATTGCTTCTGGGATACTTATCATCTGTCCGTTGGAGCAAAGGGCAAAAGTCAATGCAGGCGGGCTGGATACGCTTGCAGCCGCTTTCGCATCCCACGACGCCCCGCGTTGCTGAAAAACTCAAGTCGATTCCTAGCGAACCAAGACCCGCAGATGTCATGCGTAGTTCGGAACCGGATTTCCCCATTGCCGACGCGATTGTGTCGATTGACAAGGGGCCTGCCGGCAAACGTGGCCCTCGGTTTGCCTCGCCCCATGGACGGCTAACTTACTCGAGTCTTGTCGACGCCGACTACCTGCTACGCACCTTTGGCATTCCCGATGCCGCTCGCCCTCTATTCCCCTTCGAAGCGCCCCGATTGCGACCGGGACCTTCGTTTGAAACCAGCCAGTTAATTCGATACGGCGAGCTCAAGTTCCTGATGAACCGCGAAGGGCACCTGCAATACGTTTCCCGGATGCAGTAATTACGTCACTGGCGATGGAGGGCTTACAACGAAAGATCGAGCGGGCGGTGGTGGCGTCATTTGCCAGCATTTCGGAATCAAGATTGAGCTTGCCCGCATGAAGCGATTCACGCTAAAAGCAGCACTGAACACGTTATACAGCATGCTCCCGCCTTCAATTTCCCTACCTCATCGTCGTTATCGATGCGTCTATTTCCTTCCCATGCGAATTGCCGATTCATCAATGGATTGGCGTGGATGGTCTTAGCGGCGGCTGTGACAGGGTGTGGAACCACCCAAGAACAGCTGGCGACTCAGCAACTCGTGCTAAGCAAGGCAATCGACCGCAGCGTTGCAGGGATCGACTTTCGCCCATTGTCGGGACGAAAAGTGTATCTCGACACAAGTTACTTGCGTCAGGCCAAGGACGTTGGCTTCGTTAACGCGGACTATGTCACCAGCTCGCTACGCCAGCAAATTGCGGCCGCAGGCTGTCTGCTGCAAGACACCAACAAAGATGCAGACATCGTCGTCGAAGCGAGAATCGGGACGCTCGGAGCCGATGAGCACCGAGTCACCTTTGGTATTCCCGAGAACAACGGATTGGCATCCGCCGCCTCAATGCTGCCCAATGCCCCCAGTTTCCCGGCAATGCCCGAATTCTCTTTGGCACGCCGCGATTCACGCGAAGGCGCCGCAAAAATTGCCGCGTTTGCTTACGAGCGAGATAGTCGCCAAGTCGTTTGGCAATCCGGCATCCGTGAATCGAATGCCACAGCCCGAGATACCTACGTGTTTGGCATCGGTCCATTCCAAAGTGGATCGATTCGGGAACGCACGAAATTGGCCGGAAGCAAGTACTTAAAATTTGGTGGGGCGGTGCACAATGATTCTCCGCACCAGAATTTTGCCCGACCACCGGTCAACTACACCGCGGAAACACGTTTCCAGGACGGGTGGCCTGTCTTTGACAGCAGTGGTGCGTTCCTTGATTTTATCGAAGGTCCCGCCGACGATACTGCCGAAGAACCGACGGCGATCGCAGCCCAGCCGCCTGAACCTCCCGACGATCAAGAACCGGCTACCGAAACCCGCTAGGGCCCCCGTCCATTTCGTAGGCGTGCATTTCGTAGGCGTGCATTTCGTAGGCGTGCATTTCGAGGCGTGCATTTCGAGGCGCCCCTCTCGTGGATCGTGCAGTCGATCACGCTGACAACCAAAGCGTCGTCTGTCGTCTCGGCATCACCGGTGATTTCGG
>NZ_ANOG01000734.1 GCF_000346295.1 Rhodopirellula maiorica SM1
ACTACATGAAACAGATTGGCTAAGAGAAACAGATTGGCTATGAAGTGTTCGGGCGAACCTCTCCACATCGTTTTGAATGGGGCCGCGAGGAGCAGCTACGCTATGGAGTCCCGAACCGCGTCAGGCTCACGGCGCGGTCAGTGACCTTTGCTTAGTTCCTTGACAATCTTTCGTCCCGTCACGCTCATCGGCAATTCGTCCAGCTCGGTGAGCGTTGCAAACTTCCACGGCGCGGGCGGTTTCCATTGGCGTGTCGCTCGGGTGGCAACGGTTGCTTTGAAAACGTTCAGCCGAATTCGGTACTTGGTCACCGCATGTTTCATCGACATCAGCGGATCACCAACTGAGATGGGGGTCGATAGCGTCTCATGCAGATGCGTCGCAGCGACTGATTCATTTTCAATTTCGCCGGTGGTCAATCGAGGGAAATCCCAAAGTCCCGCCCAACGCTCGCCCGCAGGAATCGGTCGAACCAGGAATTGCGATTGATCTCGGTTTGCGATCACAAAAGCAAACTCGGTGCGATCCTCGTATTGGATTTTTTTGACTTTACCGGGGATCGTTTCTTGAATGCCAAGCTTTCGTGCACAGCAGCCTGCTCGCACCGGGCACTGATCACAATTGGGGGACCGCGGAGTGCAAACCAAAGCGCCGAGCTCCATCGCTGCTTGATTAAAGATTCCTGGCCCACGCTGATTTGCCGCATCATTGTCGGTACGATTTTGTTTGGGCAACATCGCCGCGGCAATTTGCCAAAGTAGATCGAGCGTTGGTTTCTCGGAGAGGACGCCTTGCATGGCGACCCAGCGGCTGTAGACCCGCTGCGTATTTCCCTCGAGCACCGGATAAGCTTGGCCTTGGGAGATCGACAAAACCGCGCCTGCGGTATACCGACCAATTCCAGGCAGATTGATCACGTCGTCAAACGTCGTGGGAAAGATCGCGTCGTGTTGCTCACAAATCTGCTTTGCTGCCGCGTGCATCGATCGAGCGCGGCGGTAATAGCCAAGGCCTTCCCAATGAGAAAGCAGGGTCGATTCATCCGCAGAGGCCAGTGCGGCAACCGTGGGAAACTGTTTTAGAAAACGCTCGTAGTAGGGGATCACTGTCGCAACTTGAGTTTGTTGCAACATGATTTCGCTGATCCACACGTGATACGGTTGAGGGTCCGATCGCCAAGGCAGCACACGATGGTTCGCTGAAAACCAATCGAGTAATCGCTGCCGCGTCCGACTTCGCCATGCCGATTGTTGCCAGATCGGATCATGGGGCGGCGGTTCGGGTTTGGGACGTTGCGGTTTCGACTTGGCTTTGGCCTTTGTGTCTCGCTTTGGTTTGGACGTCACCGCTGGTTCAACTTTCCAAGTTTTAGCTTCACTGATTCGAGGGCATCACCGCGACGGAACTTGACTTCGACTTCGTCACCGGGGACCTTCTGGTTGATGGCATTTTGCAAGTCCTCGAATTTTCCAATTTCTGTTTTATCGATCTGAACAATCTCATCACCGCGTTGCAGTCCCGACGTCTCGGCTGCCGAACCGGGGATGACCTCGTTGATGCGACAAACATCAAATCCATTGATACAGCTGACGCCAAGAAAGCCTCCCTGACGATGATCGATCGTCAAACCGGGAAGCTGCTGCCGCATCTCTTCGACCTTTTCTTTGCTGATTCCGGTGCCCATCAGATTCAGCGAAATTCGCATCGGGATTTTTGTAATTTCGTCACCCAATTCCGGTGTCAGCGGAACATAGCGAAATTCCATCGAGCTGACGTGTTTCATCTTTTGCAGCGGACGCAGCGTTTGTGCATCGACTTGGCCTTCGACCACCGCGATCGTGTTCAGGTCGGGCATCGTGACAAGTTGTTCCAAAACATCACGTCGCACGGCGGGCCCTTTGACGCGAGCAAACTCGATCGCTCGCACCCAGCGCAGCCATTTGAGCGAATCAATTTCACCGGACCAATTTTCATCGATCTGGACCACCATCTGCGGCGTGCTGATGGCGCGGACGAGGAATTGATCGACGCCGATGATGACTCCGGCGCGGCCGAGTGCTTCTTGCGCCTGGGTGGCGCGGACCTCGTGGATTTCTTCGACTGCTGCTTTGGCCAACGCCGCTTGGCTCCCGGCGGCGTGAACACTTAGCGTTCGCAATTCGCCTAACGCCCCGTCCTCTTCGTTCGGAGGCTGTTTCAGTGCGATTGTACTGAGCGCGTGCACCGCTCGATCGACCGTTTCCAGATCGCCGACCTTCATCGCATCCACCAGTAAGGTGACCGAGTCGGGGCCAGCATCGATCAGTTTTTGGGTGGCAAGTTTGCGTCGATGGAATTGGTCGCTACTGAGCTGTTGGACCCAGTAGGAGAGCGGCTTCGATTCGGGTGACGCCGTGGCCGTGTTGTCGGGGGGGAGGTGGCTTCTTCCGCAGTCGGATCGGTTTCGGTTTCAGTTTGGCCAGGCGAGGAAACGGTCCACGACCAAGACAAAACGAGCAAAATCAGCAATCTCAGTGCAATTTGGTTCATTTCGATGACACTTCCAACGTGGACCCGAATGGTGACCCTTGTATGGTACTGGGTTAGGTGGCCGCGCGTCAGCCCTGACATTGCGCCGAGACGTTTGACGTTAACCTAGGGCCCCAATGCCATCTACTTTGGCAACCACTGGAGATGCTCAAGTAGTGGGATTCGCCAGAATTCCCATCTTTGCTGTTGAAACACCAGGAACTCTGGCGAGTCCCACTACGAAAGTAGATGGCATTGGGCGCGGCGCCCGCCCGGTCTAAACCGAACGTTGTACTCGCCTCAACCGGACGGCTCACGCCGTGCCGCTACCAAAGTAGATGGCATGGACGCTACTGCAGTACCCACCCACTTTGTATTTCATGGCACCGCCTGCGGTCCATATTGTTTGACAAAATCGCAGGCGGCTTGCCACGATGCATCGTCACTGCATTGGCGTCTTGCAACCAAATGGTACATATCGCAACCTTTGATTTTTAGCTGAATCATGCGATCGGTGATTTCGGCGGTCTCGAACAGCGACCAATTCGCCTTGGATTGACCGGTCGTCGCCATGCTGAATTGACCTGTCGCATCGAACCACCCCGACGACATCAACAGCGGATCGGTGTTGCTGAAGGTCGCTTGGCGGGCCTTGATTACTGAACGAGCGGGCTTGCTGAGCACAAACAACAAAATCACACCGACGAGGATTCCGAACCAGGTGAATCCGACAAAATAGAACCATCCTACGATTAAACTGATCGCGACCGAACCAAACAGCAACGCGAATCGAACCAAGCCCCAGCGCCATCGTCGCCCCAGCACGGTGTCTCGAATATCGTCCGCATAGATCCCGCCTGCGAAAAACGCCGCGTTCTCATCCGGGCTACACGCGGGAACGTCATCCGCCAAGACTTGACGCCGCGGGTCGATGTATTGGATCGGACAAGGCGGACGCAGTTGACACAAACGCTTGGCCAGCATCATGGCGAGGTTGCGATCGGCGAATGCACGTAGCGGCAGTACGTCAAATTGCATCTGGGTCGCGTCGAAACAAAGCGTCAACACATTCCGGCTCTGGCCAACGCTGACGAGATGTTCCATTTTCAGCCATCGTGTCTGGTCGGGATGCACGATCATCATCAGGTCGCGATCGATGTAACCGTGAATGGCACCACAACGATGCGCGTTCAATTTCACTGCTCGGTTCAACGCCCGATAGCGGACCCACAATAGTGCTGCGGTGATGACGATTGGGATCGACAACAGCAACGCGACGGTTGAATTCGGAGACGCAACTAGGCTGAGGAATCCAATGTAAAAGCAGAAAAAGATGACAATCGAAGCCAACGTCCGCATGCTGACCAAGTCGGTGCGAATATTGGTCCGTGCGATGCCCTCGCGAATGTCCCCACGAGTCAATTCGGTCTGAAAATCGAGCCGCTCGAATGTCCGTAACTCATCATCGAATGCCAACGGATTTTCGACCGCTGGATCGCTGCGTGGTGGTTCGTATGGATTGATGGCTGAGTTAGAAATGATCAAACCGTTTCAAATCGATGGGACGAAACAAGGAGATCACATCGGGTGAATCCCTGAGTCAATTTTAGCATGTTGTTGGTATTGGAACTGCACGATGTTCGGCTGCAGATTGATAACAGGCATCGACCAATGCCATGGTCCTCAAGTTGTCGTCACCGTTCATTGTCGGCTCACTTCCCGACTCTAACGCAACGAGCAACTCTGCCATGGGACCGGCGAATGCATCGGGAAACCAGACCTGGTCCCATCGTGGATGGTGCCATCGCGGCGATTCCGTGGTGGTCAAGTCGATCGTGCTGGGCTGGCGATCGGGGTAGCGTGGCCATCCAATCGTACCCTTTGCCATTCCCTCGGTGCCCTCGACTCGCCAGCGAATCCCGATGTCTTCGGCGGCCCCTTCGCGAACCGGTCCAGCCCAGACATCGTCGCAAATCATGCACCGCAGTCCGCTCGCGTACTCCAAAATGTACAGTCCGATTCCATCCACATGCTTGAATTTGGTCCTCGGATCGGTTCGAAAACTGGCGAACACACGCTCGGGTTCGCCAAACCAATATCGCATCGTGTCGAGATGATGGATCGACATGATCCGGCAAGTGAGCCAGCCCTGACGCGATTGCCAGGGCATCCAGTGCGGAACCGCTCGCATCTCGATCGTCGCGAGCACGGGGTGACCGAGCATGCCACGATCGATCGCAGATTTGCAGGCCCGAACCGATTGATCGTACCGCATGTTTTGGTTCACACAAAGCGTGATCCCGGCGTCGGCACAATACTTCACAATTTGCTTTGAATCTGCACTGTTTCCCGCCAGCGGTTTTTGCGTGAGGATGCCTTGGACATGCGGGTAACGTACGACGTCGCGTACAATATCGAGCTGGACATCCGGTGGAACGGCGATATCCACCACTTCGATTCGCGGATCCTCGAGCATGCGGTGATAGGAATCGTAGGCCGATTCGATTTGGTGTTGATCGGCGACTTGTTTGGCGCGTTCGATTCGCCGCGAGCTGATCGCAATCGGGTTGAAACCGGATTGGCGATAGGCGACCAAGTGGCAGTCGGACATGATGAAACCGCTGCCGATACAGCCGATGGGAACATCACGCCGTGTCGGCATCGTCGGTAGGTAATCGAGATCGTCCACGGTGTCCCTAGGAAATGGCTCTTAATGTCGTTGATCGCTCCCGCGATCATTACGTTGCAGGGGGTTTATCGCATTCGCGATTGTTGCGTTTTGATCGCGGAGCGATCAACGACATACATTCTGATCGCGGAGCGATCAACGACGTTGGAACGGCGACTATCACGCTCATGCGTCCTCTTCTAATTGACGGGCGGACGCTTCTCGTTTCGGATCCAACCATGCCATCTCGGTTTGATCTCCGCTGAATCGCTGTGCCCCGATCTGCTTGATCGCCGAGTCGGGTAATCGGTCCAGCGGAGTGTAACGCGGGTGATGCGACTCTTTGTACGGATCGTTGCTTTTGGCATTATAGCAACAGATCATCGACCAACGCGGATGCTCACTCGCATTCTGGTCGCTTCGGTGCAATAGGTTGGCGTGAAAGAAGAGCACATCGCCGGGATCCATTTCGACATGGATATGTTCAAACCGTTTGGCAATTTCGCTGACGCGTTCCAAGTCCGCACCGGCTTGTTCGCCTGTCAACTTGTGATGAATTCGGCCGCATTGATGCGAACCGCGTATGACTTGCAAACAACCGTTTTGACGCGTTGACGGATCGACGGCGATAAAACAGCTGACCAGATTGGGCGTTAACACCCCGTTGCCGTACCAATAGCCATAATCTTGATGCCATGCCCACGCCCCCCCGACGCGAGCATCTTTCATGATCATTTTTGAATGATAGTGATACGGTTCGTCTCGCAGGATTTGCTCGGCGGCGGCAACCAAACGCTCACATCTCGCAAAGGCACCATAGATTCCTTGACCGGGATGGTTCCAAAGCGATAACCGCACCGTACCTCCTTCGCCATCCCCGCGTCCAAACGAATGATCGTCGAGTTGTTTGTCTTCTTTTGCGGATCGACGAAGCAATTCGATCTCCTCACGATCGAACAACTCTTGGGCGAGGTGAAAACCATCGCGGTCGTAGTGCGCAAGTTGCTCATCACTGAGTCCAGGCGTCATGAGGATTCCAAATGGGGTTGTGGGAGAGGATTGAGGCGAGTGATCCAAGCGTGGCAGAGGGCGGGCGTCAATGTGGAGGACGCATCCACTATGTTATCGAAATTACGTTCGCCGAGGGGGGGAAATCATAGGACTCTGTGATCGATCGTGGAAACCGATTATGGTGTGCGGTGAATTCAAACGATGACCTAAAAACGGAGCAAAACGAAGATGGCGGATTGGATTGAACCGGGAACCAAGGCCCCCGCGTTTACCCTCAAAGACGACGCGGGTAACAAAGTGAAATTGGCCGATTTAAAGGGCAAGCCCGTGGTGCTTTACTTCTACCCCCGTGACGACACGCCGGGTTGTACGAAAGAGGCGTGCAATTTTCGTGATCAATACAGCGAGCTAAAAAAATTGGGAGTCGCGTTGTTAGGTGTCAGCCCGGATGACGCGGAGAGCCATACGAAATTTCGCGAAAAATATTCGTTGCCGTTTCCGTTGCTGGTCGACGCGAACCATGCAGTGTCCGAAAAGTACGGTGCATGGCGTGAAAAGAACATGTACGGCAAAAAGTCGATGGGGATCCAGCGGTCGACCTACCTGATTGACGCCGATGGCAAGGTGGCGAAGGTCTGGAAACGCGTCACGGTCGATGGCCATGACGCCAAAGTGATCGAAGCGGTCAAATCACTGTAAATTGCCCGGATCCCTGGACATCCCCTCGAGTCATGAAGACTGAGCGGGGGCCGTCACGAAACGGCTCGATGTTGACTCGAGGGTTAGCGGACGAATGGTTTCTCGTCATCGCCGCCGTCCTAAATAGGGAAACCCGATCCTGTTGCCTAGGATTCGGCGAGCCCTAATTCGCTTAGACGTTTCTGGTATCGCGTCTGGTCTTGAGGGCTGAAGCAACAGAAGGTCACAAATTGCGGCATGTCGTTGGATCGCAACCACTCGGTCACGGTTTCGATCGCAATCTCACACGCGGCGTCGGCTGGAAATCCATAGACACCGGTGGAGATACAGGGAAAGGCAATCGAGGCGACGTCGTGTTGTGCAGCGAGTGACAACGAGGAGTGATATGTTTTGGCAAGCGTTTTTTTGTCTTCGGTCATATCGCGAAAGATAGGACCAACCGCGTGAATCACAAACCGCGCGGAAAGACGATGCCCTTCGGTGATACGAGCTTCGCCAGCCGGGCAAGGGGCTAAGGCCATTGAATCGCGAACCAGTTCAGGACCGGCAGCACGATGCACCGCGCCATCCACACCGCCCCCACCGCACAGCGAAGCATTTGCCGCCGTCACAACGGCATCGCAGTCTAGTGTCGTAATGTCACCCAGAACGAGGCGAATTCGATTAGCGATCGGGTTTGCCATATGATCGATCTCCATCGGTTTTGCCGCTGTCGCCCAACGCTGTGCGGATGCAGGTTGCTGTTTTCCGGGGACGCGCGTCCTAGGCTATATGTTACCGCCAATGCCGCCGCTGAGGCAAAAGCACGTGGGTGGTTTCACTACCGCAACGCTGACTAGGTCGGTTCAGGCTTATTTTTGCGAAAGACGGCGACCACGTCTTCGACTGGAATCACAAACAATTGATTGTCGTGTTCGAGGTCGACGGGGATCATGTTCTTGGGGTGGAACAGAATCTTGTCGTATTGGCGGAGCGGCAATTCTTCGTCGTTTTCGACCACGGCGCTGATCGTCACGATGCGGCCTGTGATCGTGGGGATTTCGGCTGCATCGGGCAATGCAATCCCGCCGCGGGTTTCTCGTTTGGGTTCGTCCTTGCGAACTAAAACTCGGTCTCCGATTGGTTCTACGTACTCGAAAGTTGTACTCGCGGCCTTCTTCGCCATTACGACCCTAAACTAAGACTTGGGAGATGAAATATGCAATCAAAGGGCTATTTTCACCTCTCAAGCCCGATTCGTCGAGATGGCACCCAAAGCGTAGTCCTGGCTTGCGATTGCGGTACGCTGGACCGCACTAATCTTTGCCTTCGTGCTCGATTTGCGGCCAATACTCGTCTTCGAACGCATCGTCGATGTGGAAATCAGGACTGTTGTCGAGATCATGGCACTCCATGCACTTTTCTTTGGCCTTGGAGAGTGGCAATTTCATCGCGTCTCGCAATAGGTCACGCTGTTGTGCGGTAACCGACGCGCCTTCGGCTTCGGCCGCGGCATGCTCGGCGCCTGGACCATGGCAATTTTCACAACCATTGCCGGTTAGGTGCGAGGATTCTTGCAACGACAGGTATCCCGACACATAGGGATAGTAGTTTTGAGGGTTCCAGCCCGTCACATGACAGCTCAGACATTCGGGGTCGAAGTGACGTGCCACATCGCTGCGTTCGCCCGGATGGACAAGCGACTCGGTCGCTTCGGCATGCGGCGTGTATTCCCAAATTTCGTAAGCGGTTGTGTGGCATTCACCACATTTCTTGCTGCCGACAAATTTGCGACGAGTCGAATGCGGAATTGGTTTCAGACCGAGTCCTTCGAGACCGAGATCGCGAAGTTGGTTTTGGTATTCCGCCATCAATTCCCGCATCTCTTTGGCGTCTTCGAACTCGTCCGTCAGCGGAACTCGGCAATACTTCATCGGCGCGTCGCGGTACAAGCCGACCAGCCCGACATACATGCCTTTGTTGCCGGTCACCAACATTCGCGTCTTTGTGCCTTCGATCGTTTGGGCTTGGTAGGTGGGTTCACCGTAGCCGCCTGAGACAACGACGATATCAAATCCTTGAACGTCACGTACCAATTGTTCCGCAGCCGCCTCTTCGCCGAAAAACGTCAGCACACGGAAGTCGGGCGACTGCTCGTTGATCGCAGCTAACGCGGATTTCAGTGCCGGTACGGGTGGGTTCACGCTGATGTCGGCGGAAAGTTCGCTTTCGAGCGATGCGGGGTCCAAGATTGTGGTCACACCAACCTTCATGCCGCCTCGTTCGAACACTTTGTGTTGTGCGGTGAACGAAGGCTCGTCCAGCAACACCACGTTCGCCGACACGTACAAGATATCGTCGACTGCATCGCTGGGCGGGTTGGCCACCGAAAGCAACTCGCCGACACCGAGTCGGACGTCTTCGGGACCGAAGCCGACCGATTGGTAGTTCATCGAACGCAGCGCTTCGGCAGTCCGCTGCAGCTTGATTTCGGCTTGAATTCCAAAGCGTCGCACTTGGTTACCCGCATCGACGGGGGCCAAGGTCCAACCGCTTTCTTTCAACTGTTCCAAGAACGAGTAGCGTCGCGCAACGCCACCCTTCTGGTTTGCCAATCCGGTACAGCCACACGGTTCGATGTAACCGTGCTGGTTGCCCGAGAGCACCAAGGTCAAATCAGGCGTGGGCCATTTGCGGTAGTCTTCGGGGCCGAGCGAATTTTCGGGCGTTTCGGCACCATGATCGGGTTTTGCCGGCGACGCTGGAGTCGTGTTCGGAGTATTGCCAGAGGGGCTGCTCTTATCCGGATTGTTTTTACCCGGATTTTTGGCGTCTGGTACCCCGGCAGGCGTCGGGATGATTTCGATTTTGACCGGTGGTGTGTCGGCGGGGGCCTGAGCATCGATCGAGCTCGCCATGATCGCCATCACTGCGGCGATCCCCAATCCTCCGGCAAGCAGACGAGGGCCTATCCCCAGCAACCGTGATTGCGGGTTGGGACATGCAGCGTCGGAATCGCCTTGGCGGCACATCGCCCCGGGATCATCGGTCGAAAAACCGGATGGATCGCGTAAAGCAGGTTTGAAAACTTGATTCTTCATACGACCCAAATATCTAAAGCAACGGGGTAACTATTTTGGTTCCATTGAAAATTTGACGCCCACCACCAACTTGCCGACTGTATTGCCATTATCCGAGACAATGCGAATTTTGCCGTAGTCGTCCTGGTTTCGGCCGAGTCGCTGAATCGCCTTGGGACCTGGAATCAATTTGATCTCCAGCGGATACAGCGTCATTGATGAACGTACGAGTTTTTCGCCAAACGTCGCCTCGACGATCCCCTCCGGTTCAACACTTTCAATACTGAGCTTTGTATTGTCGCGATCTTGGCCCTTTAGCACAACAAAGGTTTTCGCTGTAAAGGGGCCTTCGGGCGGAACTTCACCGAAATCATAGATATAGTTGCCCCCTTCGGAACCGCTCAGCTTTGGATTCGGAATCATGCTGAGCGATCCAACGATCTTGCCCGTGATGGGTGCAATCAAATATTTTCGCTCTTCCTCGTCACTTGCATCCGAGTCGGAACCTTCTCGAAGGAAACCAAACATTGCGTTTTGCGAAACGGCCCCCTGCTTCATGCCGGGCTTGATCGTGATCGAGATATCAAAACCCTGCAGTGCCGATGAGCTTGCCCCATCCGCTTCGGATGGTTCAAACGGTTCAATCTCGATCTCGGACAACTCGTTCAGCGAATCGCTGCTGAATTTGAATGTCGGGTCTGTGATCGGTGGATCCAGATAACTGTAGACTTTCGCGTTGAGCGTCACCGTATCGTCGGCAGACACATCGCCAAAGGTCAGCGCGTCGGGAATGATCTCCAGATCGCCCACGACCCGACCTTTGATTTTCAAATCGATGGCGTAGTGCTTAGGATCGTTGGTCAGCAGTTGAGCCGATTGTCCGAACGTTTTGGCGTCGGTTTTCACGTCCCACTCCAAACGCACTTCGGTTTGTTCGCCAGGCTTGAGCACGTCGTTATCAAGGGTGCCCAGAGTGCACTTGCATGTTGTCGCCCCCAAGCGGAGTTTCAGGTCACCCTCGCCCGTGTTTTTGATCACAAACGTGTGCTCGCCCTTGGTTCCCGGCGCCATGGTGCCGAAGTCATACGTGCTGCCGCCGGGCAAATCGACTTCGGGATTTTTGGTTTGAGCGACTTGGGTGTAATAGTCGTCGATGTTTTCGCCGGTGATATCACCGCCGTAAATCATTTCACCCATTTGAGCGGATCGATGACCGTAGGCCGCGTAGTTGATCCCCCAACCGGCTGCGGAACCAGCAACCGCCACGATGACGATCAGTACCAAAAATCTGTTCATGATTCAACCGTTGTCAGAATAAGAGGAGGCAAAGGAGCGTTCGAGGATTGAAAATGAATGGGTTACGGTACGTCGGTTTGCCCTAATTGGTTCACCAATAACTCACTAGCAGGACGTCTTTTAGGTCGGCCGGCTGCGGCCACGCCGATTTCACGGGCTTCCAGGATCAATTGGTTTTCTAACATCCGGTCCATGTTGAAACCAAGCCCCGAGAGCCACTCGGCTCGCTGGGCCACCGCTGCTGCCTCGGCCGAGTCCCCAGAGGCCCGCAAAACTTCGGCCAATTGGGCTGCGATCCACTGATTCGAGGGACTCCACCGAGCCGCTTGGCGAAACGTTTCCAGAGCGTCCTGCAGATCTTCGTCTCGACCGAATCGCTGAAAAACGTGCAATTGTTCGATTCCCAATTCGCGATAGACGCTCGGATTCTCGCCGGCGCGTTGTTTGGTTTGATGGATTAGCGACTGCCAAGTGCTTCGGCGTGAGATCGCGGCAGCATCATCGTCGGCGGCAGCGGCGACAATTTGCCGGCGATACGCGTCCGCACGCCAACGCGCCGCTTCGGCGGACCAAGGATCCGACGCCATCGCCGCGGTCAACAAGCGATCCATTTCCTCAAAATCGCCGCTCACCCGTGGATGTGCCAGCTGCTTCAACAATCGCTGTTGTTGCGAAACCGGTAAGATCGACATCCAAACCAATCCGCCGAGAAGAAGGACGCTGGCGGCAGAACCGAGTTTACTCCATTTGCGTTCTTTCCAAGTCCTTGGCATTGAATCGGATTCGTGGACGACTTCGTTGGCGATGGCGTTTTCTGAGTCCGCCGTTTTACCTTTAACAGTGGCGGGCTTGGCCACGGTTCGACAGATCATCGCGGCGATCAACCACACGCACATTGCCACACCGGGGACCGTCCATCCGCCAGCGATCGACAAGTGAACCAGGATCGCGAGCATCGCTGCGGCAGCAAGCGAGTGGAGATGGCGATCACTGAATCGGCGAAGGTGTTTCCATGTCAATACGATCGTAGCGATGCTGAGTGGCACCCCGAACAGATCGGCTTCGATATCGGGAATGCTTAACACGATAAAGCCAACAACCCATACCA
>NZ_ANOG01000735.1 GCF_000346295.1 Rhodopirellula maiorica SM1
CGATCCAGCCACTTCTCTCTTCGACAGGAACACTGCTCAAGAATTCGTCCAGCTCGGGGAGCATGGGGATCTCTTGAACCTTGCCGTTCTTTTGGGAAGAGGGGACAGTGATGGTCGGAAAGACTCCCGGCTGGTTCGGCCAGACCGGACGAATATGCCGTTCGTCTTCCCAGTGGAAATCCATCAGGTCACCGACGCGGAATCCACTGAACCAGACAACTCGCAACGCGAACTGCCAAGCTGCCGCTTCATCCTTGCCAACCACCTTGTGAGTCACGGCAAGCATGCGATCAAATTCCTCCCCGGTGATGGGGCGTCCTTTCATCACATCGTCGACGCTTAGTCGTTCAATGTCGGGCACCCGGTCGATCCATTCCCGCTTGGCGCAAAAGCGAACGAACGCCATCACGCTAGGGGTCATGCTGTTGACGGTATTAGGAGAGCGAGAGTCGTAGCGACACTCGTCTCCCGCCAACAGTCGTTCTTGCAGGTACTCGATCATGTCCAACGTCATCACATGTTTGACGAGAAGTTCGCCGTCCCGACCTCGATCATCGAAGTAGCCTCGAAAGATTCGTTCGGCGATTCCCAGTCGAGACCGAGAATGTTTGAACGAGTCTTTCTTGGTTCGAGCGGTGCGGAAGTGACGGTACTTTTGGTAGCACCACTCCCACGTCTTCTCATCCGTTGCAACTTCTGCCTTCGATGAAATCGCAACGCCTACCACGGCGGGCCGCGATCGTTCATCGTTGGCCGAGACGGCTCCACCAGATTGAACGTAGTTACCATCGAGCAATCGCTCGCGGCATTCACGCATCAATTTGCGAGCCTCCCTGCGGTCACGAGTACCGCAGCTACGACGAATCCGTTTGCCACGGATCGGGCAATAAAACTGCAAGACGTAGCCCGTCTTGTCCGCTTTGGTAAGCGGACGATTGGGATACACTTGCACGTTGCCAAGTTCCGGTTTGCGCGGCATGACAACCTCCTTTCGCTATTTGTTAAAGATCTGCCTTGGGCTCTCCTTTGGTTTCCGCGTTTCGTGTGAGATGCTCGATGAGGGCTTGCCCGGTCACCCAACGCGAGTGACCGACTACCGAATAGGGGCAGCCTTCAGAAAGAAGCTTATCCCAATACTTCTGTGACACGCAAAGCTTTTTCAAAAGCATTTGTTTGCTGTACGCTTCATTGACGTTAATGACGCCGACGTCGATTTGTGGCATGGACTCGATCCTTGTTATTGAAGAAATGCGACGCCCGCGGAAACCACTGACCGGCTCCGTGAACGCCGCACAAATCTGAAATCGGCTACTCTTTTTTCTCAGTAACCGCCTGTGAAGAAGGATCTACCATGTCTTGGGCTTTGACCCGTACGATGGTCGCGAGACACTTCCAACAAATTGACGCATTGGTGAACATGCGATCGGAGAAACTCGCTTTCACCGTTTCCTTTTCCCGCATACACCAAACGCACTTGGCCTTCTCTTCGTGGCCACTCAATACAACTTTCATCGTTCAAACTCTCTACGCTAAAGG
>NZ_ANOG01000736.1 GCF_000346295.1 Rhodopirellula maiorica SM1
ACAACTGGGACTCGCCTGCGGGACGCGACATCGTTTGGCGAAGTCGGTCCCGGTTGGCACCCGGCTATCTGGTGGACTTGTTGCAGGATCCATCGACGAGTGAAGCAGAGCGAGCACGGTACCTGCGTGCATTCGATTTCCATGATGCACCGGAAAAAGAGATAGCACTGAAACGTTTGATCGCCTCGGCTGCAAATTCGGATTCTGCGTCGGAAGGGCCGAGTGACGAGTTGGTCGTCGAAGCGGTTTTGCGACTTGGTGATTTCGACTTTGATAGTAGCGTCTCTGCGAAACAGTCGGTGCTCCGCTACCTGCACACCTATCCGGGAACAGACGCGTATTTCGATCTGCTGCAACGTTTCCAGTTCGCTGAAATGGCGGATGACTTGTTCGAGTTCAGTTTGAAGCATCACGACCAAACGAGTGGTGTTCGCGCGGCGGAAATCCTGTTTTTGATGGATCGTCAATCGCTGCTGCTCGATGCAATCCAAACGGATGATCTGGCTCGCCGTGTTGCCGCGGTCACACTCGTCGGGCTTGCCGGACGCAACAAAACCGTTTCGCTATTGCTGCCAGTAGTGACGTCGGACGGTTTATCTAGCGAAGTTCGAGTCGCCGCGGTCGAGGGAATTTCGCGACGTCCCAACGGACGCAAAAGATTGCTCGATTTGGTAATCTCTCGAAAATTACCCGACGACTTAAAATTTGCTGCCGCGAATGTGCTGTTGTCCGATGAAGACGAAGCGGTTCGTATCGAAGCCGCGAAATATCTCGAGCTTCCCGCGACTGCGGATAGTCAACCTCTACCACCGCTGAGAACGCTTGTGAAACGACGCGGTGACGTGGCCGCCGGTGCCAAGGTGTTCCGTAAGCCAGGGACGTGCATCAACTGTCACAAAGTGAATGGCGAAGGAAAAGAAGTCGGGCCGGATTTGTCCGAGATCGGTAGCAAGTTATCGCGGGAAGCGATGTACGTATCGATTCTGGACCCCAGTGCAGCAGTCAGCCATAACTTTGAAACCTATAGCGTGTTGACCGAGGACGGTTCGGCGATCACCGGATTGTTGGTCAGTGACACAGCGGAATCGGTCACACTACGCAATGCCGAGGGGATCGATCAAACGGTTAACAAGGACGAAATGGAGATTTTTCAAAAGCAATCCAAGTCGTTGATGCCGCAAGATCTGCAGCGGTTGATGACTGCCGATCAACTCGTCAACCTCGTCGAATACACCCTAACGCTAACAAAAAAGTAGCACCGCGAATTCCAACTCGCGTTCGTCCTCAAAGTCGCTCGTCTTCTTCGTGGACTAAGGCAACGAGTCCCCGCCGCCAACCAACGTCGAAGTGAACAAGGCCACACCTACGGACGGCTTGCGAGGTTTTGCCAATGGAAAATCAATCGTGAAAAACATCGAATCCGCCAGGAGCGTCGCTAAGCCTACGCACATTTGGCACGCCCGAATACAAAACGACTACGATAAACCGAAATTTTTTGCAGCAACGAGCTGTACCCCGAGAACAAAAAACGAGTAAATTCAACAATCCCGTTAAGCGTGCCTCCATCGTGGAGCCTCGTACCCCTAAAGTACGACACGTTGTCGTACATAACTACGTTGTGCGACCTACCGCATTCTGTAATTTCGTCGATGCCAGAGAATCCCAACACATTGACCGTTGATTGCAACGATCCGTCTAGCATCGTCGGCGTCGTGAATTCGCTAATGCCGTTACACGATGTTGACACCCGAAATCGATTCAACGGCATTAAGCTTGGTGTGCTTCAGTCCGAGGGTGTAACCGGAGTTTACAATCGGTTCAATGGCCGAACTGTAGCTGACATTCTCGCGACCGAGTCGCCGCACTCGCTCGGCAAGCCAATTGACACCGGTGAACAGGACGACGTAAAGTTCTCTCTCTACGATCCTGAGACCGAAACGTAGGATTCCGGTCGCACAACATGGTTTTTACGCTAGGCCTTCGGCACACCACTGTCGTTTGTTCAAGCCGCCCTCCGGTGGTAGAATCTCTAGTAGTTCAGACATCGTTCGCTTCGTTTAGGGCGGTGTCGTAAGAACCTTCCGTTGTGTGACGCAGGCTAATCGAATGGAATGGTTGCACGAAGAGCCCTACCCGTGCTTTCGCCTCGATCGAGACGAGACCATCCGCGCCAATCTGCTCGCACGCGACGCTACATTCATTGACGGCTTCCTCGAATGGCGAGCCGAACTAGTCCTTCGTGATCAACTCGCATTGACTGATTGGCTCTTTCGCTTCGGTACTGAATACAACGACGGTTCTCGGTGGGCTGACGTTCTCGGCGCTGCCGCGCTTGGAGCCGGTTCCGAGGTGGCAACTTACATCTGGTCGTTGCGCAACGACAAATGGTGCGGGCTTGGCACCAAACTGTTTCCGTGGCTTCCCTCACTCAATGCCGCGCGTCAACTAGATGCGTTTCGACTTGCGGCGGCGTTTTTCGCAATCAACGAGTGCGAACGCTACGAACTCTGCCGTGCGCACGGTGGGTGTTCGCACTGGTGGCACGCGATCTCGTAGTTCAGCGTCACACAACATGGTTTTTACGCTAGGCCTTCGGCACACCTTCGCTTGTTTGGCAACGGGCGCTGGCGTTGGTACAATCTTTCGTGATTCAAACTCCACCGCTTCGTTT
>NZ_ANOG01000737.1 GCF_000346295.1 Rhodopirellula maiorica SM1
CGTCGCACAAATGCGTCAATTCGACTCGCGAGTCGACTGGGACTGCGAAGTCAGAACGGTGTACCACGAGCAGAACCAGGGCTGCCAAGCGGCGGTCAGCGGCGCGATCGATTGGTTCTTCTCGCACGTCGAAGCAGGCATCATTTTGGAGGACGATTGTGTTCCCGACCCTAGCTTCTTTACGTTTTGCCATGAGATGCTTGATCGCTACCGCGACGACACGCGAGTGATGTCGATTTCGGGCGAGTGTTATCCGGGAGCATGGCAGGATCACTGCGACGCTTCGTATTCGTTTAGTATTTACTCGCTGATTTGGGGCTGGGCAACCTGGCGGCGAGCTTGGCAGCATTACGATGGCTCGCTGGCGACGTTTCCCGACGATGTCAAAAGCGGTTGGATCGACCGATTTTTCCGGCGTGAATTTGTTCGCGACGAGTGGCTCGAGCATCTGTGGTACACCCACAACACGCCTGGTTTCACCTGGGATTACCAGTGGGTCTATGCAACGTGGATCCATTCAGGACTGTGCGTCATCCCAACCCAAAATTTGATCTCCAATATCGGCTGCGGCCCCGCAGCCACGCACACGGTCAGCGAAGACTGGAAGATGGCCAACCGGGTCGCCAGTTCATTGTCGTGGCCACTGAAACACCCCAGCGCCGTGCGGCGCGACTACTTGCTCGACGAAACGCTCGAGGAGACGCGTTACGAGATGACCGAGCCCGAGGAGGCACCGGAAGCGGAATGGGCCCCCGCCGTCGTCCGTCAACCGCCGCCCGATCCCTCCCGAGTACAACCGCCCGCGAAGAAGCGACTATTCAGTCGCAAACGATTCCGCCGCTTCCTCCGCCGGCTCGCCGGAGGAGCGAGGAGTGAGGAGTCGTAAGCGGGATCGCAGCAAAGCGAAGATCCGGCATTGCAGCGAGTGAAAAGGGGAGGACAAGGAGAGCGGGAGTGGCAGCCGCACGAAGCGGCTGGCGAGAGCTGGGAACACCTTTCTCGCACGCTTTATTCCTAACAACGCCCCTACCCAGCGCTAGCTAGCGTCGCCCCTGACCTCCTCGCAGGGGAAGCAAATCACGCCAATGGCCCATAAAGCCGATCGACTATGCTGACGAGACTCTCCACGACTTTTGCTACAGCTTCCTCTTCCCCCGCCATTTTTCAATTTAAAATTGTCAATTTAACTTTTCCAAACTCCTCTCCCTGTCTCCCTGTCTCCGAGACTACCCACGCCCCCCCTGTCCCACCTCCGGTCTATAGCCACGGGCTCGACAGAGAATTTCCTATCACAACGACGTGGGTCAAAAATCAATACCGCTATAATCCTACTAAACGCCGGTAACCGGTTTAGATTACCGTAAGTTCATGGCGAGCGTCCTTGTCATCGACGAAGGGGTCAGTCAGGATACTTTTGGTGCTCCAAGGGTTTAGATGTACGCATTGAATTACCTCAGCAACCATGGTCCTGCAATCCCTTGAATCATCTCCGTCTCCTATTGGAAGAGCCAAGCAACAGCGGTTAGGAGAAGCAAAACGCCTCCCAGACCGATTGCGGCATTCCATCGCGTATTAGGCTGAAGGAACGTACGGCATCAGTGCCGCCAACTCGATCGCAAAATCGCGACAGATGCCAATTAAACCGCGTGGTGATTGGTCTGGTAAAAGGACATAAGCAAGTGCCACTAGGCATGAACAGCCAACGAGGCTTCAAAGGGTGGGTGCCACCCAAGTGGACGAAGTCCGCGCCGACACCTCCTTAATTCCGTTGCAACGCCGAATAGACTCACTAACGTTCCCATCAACAACCTGCCAACGCTTGGTGTCTGGGACTTCGTGTTCAACAATCGATCAGACTCTTCCGGTCTCTGGAATAGACAAGGTGCTCGGACTCCCAAGGCGAATCATTTCACGCAGCCTAGAGATTTCTAACAAACTTTCTTGGTCACGCTGAAGCAGCAGTCATGCGAGTTCTTGTAAATGGCCTTTCAGCGAATCATCCCAGTGGCCGTCATGTTTTGCATGGCCACATAAAGCAATTGGCGACCTGGACTCCGGAGCATGTTTTTGACATGCTGGTGTCGCCTGACAACGATTTGGATGAGTCTACGTTCCCAACAAACGTTCGCTATGTTTCTGTTCCACGATCGGTGCGTCGCACCAGTAGTCGGATAATTTGGGAAAGAAGCCAAATTCCTAGAATCATTCATCAGCAAAACAGTGATCTGTATTTTACGCCGACCGGTACAATTCTCTCACGTTGTCCTGTACCTCAGGTATCGTTAGCACAAAATCCTTGGTGCATGACGAGGGAAGTCCCCAAGACAATCACGCAGCAATTTATCGGAATGCTACAGCGACGTGCATACGCCAAGGCACAACGGTCCGCGGATTTAATGACTTACAATTCGCATTACATGCGAAACCTGTATCGTCAGAATGCCAACGCGGACGCGGAGCACAGCGAGGTTGTTTACCAAGCGATTGGTGATTCGGCACACATCGCCGCGCGTGAACAGCAGATACAAAGGTCGCCCAACACGATCCTGGCAGTCTCGGGGATGGCGGCATGGAAAGGTGCAGATCAATTAGTACTTGCTTTGAAACGTTTGCGGCAACAGGGTATAGATGCCAAACTGCGGTTGGTCGGGCCATGGCCGGACCCCAGTTACAAACGTCTCGTCCTCGATCTGATTAGCGAATCGAAACTGCAAGAGCACGTCAGCATTACGGGCAAGGTTCCTCGCAAACAGCTTTATGAAGAAATGGCTGCGGCAAGAGTCTTTGCTTTGCCGAGTCGCTGTGAGTCATTCGGTATACCTGCTGTGGAGGCCCAAGTGTTTGGCACACCCGTGATTGGCAGCAGCACGACTGCGATGGCCGAGATTGGTGGCCTAGGCGGAGAGTATTGCGATCCCTGGGACCTTGATGCGTTGGTGCGATTGCTGACGCGTCATCTCACGGACCAGCGGCATTGGCAGCTATTTTCCGATGCGGCTCGCGAAAATGCATTAAAGTATCGCTGGGACGTCTGCTCGCGACCACTGTTGCGGATGTTCATGCTTGTCTAAGAATTTCAGCTTGTCTAAGAAACCGTGCGATTCATTGCTAGACCAATCGCTGCTAACGCAATGCAGTGTAGCGGACACCATGAAAAAGTCGCACGGTGCATGCCACTCGACCGTCGAGTCGTCATGCGGAAGAACTTCAACCGACCGGCATTGGTGGTCATTACGCCGATCCATTTCGCCGGGACGCAGCTACGTGCCTGTTATCGATGGGCTCCGCTGCATCGCCATCCTCTTCGTGGTCGTTTACCACTTGAACGACTATCTCGTTGCCAAAATGGGTGCCTGGGAAAGAGCTGAACTACGCGAAAATCCATTGTTCAATTTTTTCCATGTCGGCAGCTGTGGCGTCCCACTGTTCTTCGCCATCAGTGGTTTCATTTTGTCGCTACCATTCTTGGTGCACAGCAAACAAGGTTCGGCTCCCAACCTGAAACACTACTTTCTGCGACGCGTCACTCGCTTGGAACCGCCATATTTGATCAATTTGGTCATCATTTTCGCATTGCTTTGCATTGTCAATGGTCAATCGTTCGCAGAATTATTACCTCACTTTGGTGCAAGCTGCCTGTATCTCCACAACCAGATATATGGCCAGATGAGCCAGATCAACTTTGTCGCTTGGTCACTGGAGATCGAGGTCCAGTTTTATCTATTGATGCCACTGATTGCATGGTTATTTTTCAAACGACGGGGACGTGCTCGCCGCAGTTGGCTGTGGTTGATACTGATTGCGATCGTCGCCGCCAAGACGCTCTATGCCGCTTCGGCTCCGACTCGTTTGCAACTATCGTTACCTTTTGTGCTGGACCATTTTCTGGTTGGCATTTTGTTAGCCGATATTTTTGTCAATGATTGGCACCAAAACCCGAAACGGTCGCATGGGTTTGACGCTCTTGGTGTCGTTGCCTGGACCGCATTGGTGTGTCTTCAATTCGAATCGAGAACGCTATACTTGTTTCCTTTGGTGATGTTAGTTGCTTACATTGGCGCGATCCGTGGAAAGCTCATTCACGCTCTGTTGACAGCCGGCCCCGTCCCGATCATTGGTGGAATGTGTTACACGATCTACTTGTTTCATTTCTACATCATTAGCTTCGTCGGCCGTGGGATGTTGCCTCAAATCGTTGGTTTCGGTTACACATCAGCCATCCTCTTGATGATTGCCACGATCGTCCCCACCGTCATCATTGTCAGTTGCATCTTGTTCAAACTTTTCGAGCAGCCATTCATGAACTGGCGACCATGGTCCCGCGGGATCGCAGCATAATACAGTGTTATCTCCAATCCTCTCAGGACGAATTCGTTGTCGGTCATGAAGTCGTCTCCTCCACGTCCCACTGAATCGCTTCCCATCACGGTGATTGAGGCGCCAGCGGGGATGTTCACATTGAATCTCGCGGAACTTTGGCGTTATCGCGACTTGCTGATGCTATTGGCTTGGCGGGATATCTCAGCTCGTTTTCGTCAAAGCTTAGTGGGCTATGGCTGGGCCGTGTTGAAACCGTTGCTTTCGGCTTTGATCTACACGCTGATTTTCAGTGTCTTTGTTCGAGTCGAAACCGACGTGCCCTATGTTATCTTTGCCTTCTCTGCATTGATTCCCTGGATGTACTTTTCGGCCTCACTTGGTGGAGTGACGGGGAGCGTCGTTGGTGGTGGATCGCTGCTGAC
This sequence comes from Rhodopirellula maiorica SM1, assembly GCF_000346295.1. Lineage (GTDB taxonomy): Bacteria > Planctomycetota > Planctomycetia > Pirellulales > Pirellulaceae > Novipirellula > Novipirellula maiorica. The sequence continues at coordinate 4,743 of NZ_ANOG01000737.1, forward strand.
GAAGGTTTACTTTCCACGACTGGTGTTGCCATTTGCCAGCGTGGTGGTCGGTCTGGTCGAGTTGCTGCTACAGTTGGTTGTCGTTGCAGGGCTGATGGCTTGGTATCACTACATACCAGGGTGGCAATTAATATGCCTACCGATTTTTGTCGCATTGACCGTACTGACAGCGTTGGCATTTGGGATTTGGTTGACCGCATTGAACGTGCGGTATCGCGACGTTGGAATGGCGGTGCCATTCTTGATTCAAATTTGGATGTACCTCTGTCCCATCGTCTATCCAATCACGCTGGTCCCAGAGAAATGGCGAGCACTTTACGCACTCAATCCAATGGTGGGCGTCATCGAAGGCTTCCGCTGGTCGCTATTGGGTACTGAAGCGCCCAACTGGCAAATGATGACCATTAGTTTCGCGGTTCTCACGGTGCTACTGATAGCCGGATTGATCTACTTCCGCAAAGTGGAAACCACCTTCGCGGATATTATTTGATGTCAACCGCAATCAAGATCGAAAACCTTTCCAAGCGTTACAAACTTGGGCTGACCCATGCCGGTTCGGTACGTGAATTGGTGAACCGCACGGCCTCGCGATTAATGGGTCGGTCCTCGAAACCCTCGGCATTGTCAGCCGAGGATCCTTCGCGCGTCGATAGCGACGGAATGTTCTGGGCGTTGCGAGATATTGACCTCGAAATTCCGACTGGTGAAGCGATCGGAATCATCGGTCGTAACGGCGCGGGCAAAAGTACGCTCCTGAAAGTCCTCTCTAGGATCACGCAGCCGACCGCAGGCCGTATCGAATTGCGTGGACGTGTCGCCAGCTTGTTGGAGGTTGGCACAGGCTTTCATCCCGAGCTAACAGGCAGAGAAAATGTCTATCTGAACGGTACGATCTTGGGAATGACGCGTACCGGGATTCGCAAACGGTTCAATGAAATCGTTCAGTTTGCAGGCATTGAGAAGTTTATCGACACTCCTGTGAAACGATATAGCAGTGGCATGACTGTGCGGCTGGGTTTCGCAGTGGCAGCGCATTTGGAACCTGAAATACTGATCGTTGACGAAGTCCTGGCAGTCGGGGACATCGAGTTTCAGCAGCGATGCTTGGGAAAGATGGACGAAGTCGCCTCCAGCGGTCGAACGGTATTGTTTGTCAGCCATAATATGGCGACCGTTAGGCAGCTAACAGAAAGGTCTGTTGTACTAAAGCAAGGATCCATTGCGTTCCTGGGGCCAACTGAAGAAGCCATCGACGTTTATACCGCTAACAATCGCGACGTCGCCAATGATTCGGGACGTCGGCAGATGGACGGTATGGGCGAGCGGGTTCGCCTCGAATCGATCCGGTTTCAAAAGAACGATACATTTTTCGAAGTGGACGAACCGTTGATTATCGACGTTGTCTCACGTTCGCTGGAATACTCTGGAGACGCCCGCATCTCGCTAACAATGTACCGCGGTGATGGCGCTCCCGTTGGAAGCTGCTTCTCGAGAGAATCTGTTTCATTACAAGCCAACAACACGACGAAAATCAACCTGCAATTGAACGATTTGAGGTTAGCACCCGGTAGTTATTATTTCGCAATCTCGATTGGCACGGGCAACCATCAGACCGGGTTTGTTGATTTCGATTGCGTGACGGATGTACTCCATTTCGAAGTCGTGCGGCCGGTGCTGGATAGTGGCGTGGTAGCAATCTGGCATAACAGCTGGGGAGCCATCCACTTGCCTACTCCGATCGTCACTTCACGGAAGAGTCTGGAAAGTTACCAGTAATGGCAGCCGCAACGATTCATTCCTTTAAAAAACCGACGAACATCACAACAGAACAAGTCGTTTGTGTATGTGGTAGTCACCGCTTGATCGATCTTGGCGAATGTCGCACTCCCGGATTATCGCGATGCAGCGAATTCGAACATCAAGTCAGCACACAGGTTGCCCCCGGGCGATTATATCGCTGCCTCAACTGCCATTTGGGACTGCGGTTGCCGCGCCCCAACGACGCGGTCATCGCATCTCTCTATGAAACGCTTCCTGCGAATCGCTGGCACAAGGCTGCGGTTGAGGGCAGTGCGCAACATTACTTGATCAAACGGCTCAGAAACCGACATCGCGAACCATTGTCAATTTTGGATATTGGGGCCTTCGACGGCAGTTTCCTCGCAGCGATTCCGAATGGCTTTTCCAAATCTGCTATTGAACCCTCTGACGCTGCGGCGGATCTGAAGAAAAACGGGATCATGGTACTCAAACCATTTCTCAAACCAGCAAAGGATGTCGAAGCCGGGCAGTATGATATTGTAACGATGTTTGATGTGTTCGAGCACCTTGCTGACCCTCTGGAGGGCATGCGTTCGGCTATGTCCTATGTGCGGCCAGGTGGCAAATTGTTCGTTGGCACCGGAGATATGGATCATTGGTCCTGGCGGCAAACTCAAGGAACACATTGGTACCTCGACCCGATTCAACATCTCGCTGTGGGCAGTCGTAAGCACTTTCGATGGCAGTCAACACAGCTCAATGCATCGTCCTGTCGTATCTTTGCCTTCAGTCATCAACCAGGCACACTTGGTCAACGATGCTCACAAGCTTTAACCACAATCTATTTCGGGGCTAAACGACGCGGTGGGATCAGCCGGGGACTTGTTCGATTGATGAATCATTTTCGCGTTTTTCGTCAAAATGCAGGCAAGGATGCGATGCCGTACACCCAACAATTGCACGACCACTTGTTAGCAGAATACACGCGAGCCGAGCTGGGGAAATGAAAAACATAATTCATGCTCTGTTTGGCTTCGTGGGTCTGGATGTACGTCTCAAAAGTCGTCTGCTTGCCACTCGGAATGAAGAAAAACGGTTAGCCCAGCTCACGCCCTGGAAGCAACTATTGCGATACAACCCGGCCACAATATTGGATATTGGCGCCAATGACGGGTATAGCGTGAAAGTATTCCGTGAATGGATGCCTGAGGCTACGATCTATAGCTTTGAACCGATTGCGGATTGCTTTCGGCAAGTCGAGCAAGTCCTAAACGAAACCCCGCCGGGCCAGGCATTTCATTTCGCATTGGGAGACACCAACGAAACCTCGATCATCCACCGAAATCAATCCACGCCCAGTTCGTCGCTTTTGCCGATGGACGACCTGCACCGTGACGAATTTCCCCATACCACTAACTTCGTCGACGAAACGATTCAAGTTAAACGACTAGATGACGTTGCGGATCAGTTGCAGATTGTCGGTCCGCTGATCGTCAAGATTGACGTTCAAGGGTTTGAGGATCGTGTGATTCGTGGCGGTGAACGGACGCTAAAAATGGCGCACGCAATCATCGTCGAACTGTCGTCCTACTCACTGTATCAAGGGCAACCATCGTTCGCAGATGTTCACTCTCAACTCGATCGCCTGGGTTTCGTTTTCCGCGGCACGGTCGACCAAATGCTCAGTCCCCACGATGGACGTGTTTTGCAGTTCGATGGCTTGTTCGAAAACTTGCGATTTCAAATGGAGAGCCAGTCCAAGGAATCGCAACTGGCAAACGTCGTGCCCAACAAATGACGTCAACTAACACTTCAACCGTCCTGACCCTCAGTGGCACAATTCCAGGCGAACCGGGCGTGGGCGGAGTGATCCTGAATGAATTGAAGCAGTCCGTTCCTTCAGACTCACTCAAGTTCATTCCGATTCCTAGTCGTCAAGTGATCGATTTGAGTTGGCTCGATCATGCTACGGACCTAGCCGGTCATGTCGTGCGAAAATACGAGACGGGATGGCGTCCCGTCAAAGGAATCGCTGGGGAGGCTCTGGGTTGGCTTGCGCGGAAGGCCTTGTTTGAGAGACACTGCACTCAGCTGACCCAGCAAATTTGTGCAACCGATGCCGCAAAGCATTGCGACAAGATTTGGGCGATTCTGGATTGTCCGACGGTGATTCAAATTGCAACAGGTGTCGCCAAGAGGTTGAACAAACCATTAAGCATTTTGGTATGGGATGCGCCCGAGTTGCTGGTAAATTCGCTGAATATGGACCGCTGGTCGGCTTCCAACATGCTCTATCGCTTCAGCAAAACAATCCAACACGCCGAATCCGTGGGGGTGATTTGCGAGCAAATGCAAACCGCTTACATGAATCAGTTTGGACCTAAACCCTATGTGATCCTGCGTCTTGGTATAAGACGCGACATGTGGTACTCCCCTGGTCCGCTTCCGAACTCAAACCGGATCATCATCGGTTTTGCCGGCTCGATAACAGCGCAGCAACCGTTTCGTCAACTAATCAAGATGTTAGATGAAACAAATTGGCGGATTCATAACAAAGATGTCACGCTGCGTCTGATTGGTTCACGTTACACGCTCGATGCGCGCCAGCCTCAAAGGATCGAATATTTTGGCTGGTGCAGCTTATCCGAAACCGTGCGATTGTTGGCGGAATGCCACATGTTGTATTTGCCTCAACCTTTCGAAGCGAATCTCCGGCCGTTGGCCGAACTGTCGTTCCCAACGAAATTGACGACCTACGTTGCCGCAGGTCGTCCCGTGTTATTGCACGCGCCCCGCTACGCTTCGGTTACTCCTTTCTTAAACGACTATCCACTTGGCTTGGCGTGTCATTCTTTGGAGACCGACTCGCTTCGCCGATGTGCCGAGCAGTTGGACCGGTTGCCAAATGAATCCGTAGCCGCAGCGATCGACGCGGTCCGGCATACAGAGTTCAACGATTCTGTATTTGTCAAACGATTCAACCAACTTATTGGCGCGGCGTCTAATGCGTCTGGCCTTACGTCCGCCGCAACCAAAGAGATCGAGCAAAACGCCTGATGTGCGGTATTGTTGGGATTCTGCGAACCGATGGGCAAATCACCTGCAACGGTGACGTGCAGGCGATGACCGATCGCCTGGTCCATCGAGGCCCCGATGGGAATGGTGTTTTCGTGGATGGCCCGGTGGGCCTGGGACATCGTCGGCTGTCGATTATCGATTTGGTCGGAGGTCAGCAGCCGCTTGGAAATGAAGACGGCAAAGTACATGTGACTTTCAACGGCGAAATCTATAATTTCCGAGAATTACAACGGCACTTGCAAGCCTTGGGCCACGTGTTTCGCACATCCTCGGACACCGAAGTATTGGTCCACGCCTGGGAGGAATGGGGCACCGACTGTGTAAGCCATCTGCGAGGCATGTTTGCGTTTGCGATTTGGGATGCCAGAAAACAGCAGTTGTTTTTAGCGCGAGACCGCGTGGGCATCAAGCCGCTGTTGTATTCGTGGCAAAACGGCTACTTGGCGTTCGCTTCGGAAATGCAGGCGTTCGCGGCTTTGCCTCATTTTGAAGCATCGATTGATGTGCAGGCCATCGACCAGTATCTGCACTATCAATACATTCCGGCCCCTCGCAGCATCTACACTCAGGTGCGCAAACTTTTGCCGGGCCACTCCGTATTGGTCGACGCTCGGCGCCCCCAAGAACCACAGCAGATTCGGTACTGGCAATTGCAATTTGCCCCCGACCGTAGTTTGAATGAGGCACAATGGATCGAGCGTATCGATATCGCATTAGAGGAAACCATCCGCACCCACCTCGTGTCAGATGTTCCCTTCGGTGCTTTTTTGTCTGGCGGAATCGATTCCAGTACTATCGTTGCTTACATGAGTCGGATTCTCGACCAGCCCGTCAAGGCGTTTTGCATCGGACACGCGGACACGTATTACGACGAACGCAATTGGGCGAAAGAGGCCGCGAGAGTCGCCGGTGCCGAGTATTTCGAAGAGGTCGTGGAACCGGATGGACTGGAGTTACTGCCAGCCTTGGTTCAGCACTATGGCGAACCCTTTGCCGATAGCTCTGCCATCCCAACTTGGTACGTTTCACGTCTAGCCCGACGGCACGTCAAAATGGTGCTTAGTGGTGACGGTGGCGATGAACTGTTCGCTGGGTATCACGCCTACGCGGCTGTGTTGTGTGGTCATCGCAAGCCGATGGAAAGAGGACGGCGGCTACGTCATCAATTTGCCAATGGAGCTCGCCGCGTCGGATTGTGGCCGTCCAATCCCAGCGTCGGAGATAGTAAATACGCACGCACGGCAGCGATGCAAACAGCGGAGCGTGCCGAGCTGTGGCGTCCAGAATTCCTTCATGTCATGGACACGACACGTTCGGAATTTGATCAGCGTTTCAGCAATGTGCAAAGCCGCGAAATGCTGAATGAACTACAGGCCTTCGATATCGCCAACTACATTCCGTTCGACAACTTGACCAAGGTTGACATCGCCAGCATGTCGCATGGGCTGGAAGTCCGTGTACCGTTGTTGGATCACGTTTTCATGGAGACCGCGGCACAAGTCCCACCCGAACTGAAGTTAAAACCCAATCTGGGCAACGGCAATGGTCGACTGGAAACGTTACAATCCCCAACGGCAGTTGTGGGCAAGCATCTACTCAAAGAAAACGCGGGGCAGTTTTTCTCTGGCGAATTCTTGCATCGAGAAAAGAAGGGGTTCGAAGTTCCGATTCGCAACTGGTTTGCCGATTCTCATCGCGATGAACTGCATGACCGGTTGAACAGCAGGGACACCGAACTTTCTGAATACTTTTCCCCAAAAGTCGTCCGCCGACTTGTCAATGCTGCCAGCACAGACAAAGTTGCGGCATGGAAGGCGTGGTCATTACTCGTTCTGGATGAATGGTTGAGGAGTCGTCAGTCGTCCGTTGTCGGTTAGGAGTCCCACTCCTAACTTTCGGCTGCTTGCTGACGTTTACAACTGAATACGGAACACCCATCGACGAAACCGCTGCGGATCGCGTTAGTGCACGTTGCCGACCGTGGCGGCGGGGCCGAGCGTAGCGTACTGACGTTGCACCAGTCCTTGCGAGAACTGGGACACGACTGCCGATTGTTTGTGGGCAGCAAGATCTTGGACGAACCAGGAGTGATCGAGATCGAGCAACGACGTCCAATTCCTGGCGTACTGCGAATCACTCGTCGGCTAGAGCAAAAAGGGATTCAAAATCTTTATGCACCTTGGTTCCGCAACCTACCCGACATGATTGGTGAAGCCGACATTGTTCATTTGCACAGTTTATGGAAAGCGCGACACGGTTTTGCCGACCTGACCGGCATCTGCCGGATTGCCAAAAGATACCCGACGGTGATGACGCTACGAGAAAGCTGGATGATGACAGGCCACTGTGCCTGTCCGACTGGCTGTGATCGTTGGAAAACAGGATGCGGGAGCTGTCCTGACTTGCAACGAGTACCGTCAGTGCAAAGTGACTTTACTCGCTTCAATTGGCAGCGAAAACGCACGACAATTCAACAATCCGATCTCCACATCACAACGATTTCGAATTGGCTTCGGCAACAGGTCCAGCAAAGTCCGATCTGTGAGGGAAAAAAGGTGCATGTTGTTCACAACAGTGTGGACGAACGCAGTTTTTTCCCTGGTGACATGTTGGCCGCTCGAAACGCACTATCGATTCCGCATGACAAGTTCGTCGTGCTGCTGGCTGGGCAAAGCATCGAAGGCGTCCATCGAGGCATTTCACAGCACGCTGTAAAAGCCCTGAATCGGCTTGATGACCATGGCATACACGCTCTGTTAATTGGTCGCTCCGCAGGCGACGTGGCAGCAACGTTGAACACTCCCTCTAGCACGGTGCCTTACCGCGAATCGCCGCAGGAAATGGCACAATGTTATCAAGCAGCTGATTTGACAATTGTCCCTTCGGAATACGAAACTTTCGGACGAGTCGCTGCAGAGTCGTTGTTCTGCGGCACTCCAGTACTCGCGTTTGCAACCGGCGGTCTCACCGACATCGTTGTGCCAAATGTTTGTGGTAAGTTGGTGCCCACTGGCGATGTCGATGCGTTGGCTGCCGGTTTGGCCGACTTGAAATCAAATCCTGATGCATTGTTGAGGATGCGAAATGACTGTGTTTCGCATGTTCGCGAGCGGTTCGGCACCAAATCGATTGCTGTTCAATACGGTAACGTTTATCAAGAAGTCATTGCGGCACGAAGCATGAGACCAGGTGATGAAGGTGGTCCCGTTTCAACCGCGAATATTCCAGCGAATAAATTCACAGCGTCCACCACGTCGAAGATTTCGTGCGTTATTCCGGCATACAATTGCGAGGCGTGGCTACAGAGAGCGGTCGAATCCATACTCGCTACCCGATACGCTTCGCTGGAAATATTGATCGTAGAGGACGGGTCGACCGATGAAACGCTGCAAGTCGCCAATCAGTTAAAGGCTCGACATCCACAAACCGTTTGCGTATTGCAGCATGGTGGTGGAATGAATCGCGGCGTCTCTGCTTCCCGCAATCTCGGATTGCGAAACGCATCGGGCGAATGGATCTGCTTCTTGGACGCGGACGATTACGTGTATCCAAACCGTTTTGAATCAGCCACAAAGACTCTTATTGATCAACCGGATGTCGATGGCGTGCATCAACTTGCGGAAATGGTGTTCCCCGATAAAGAGACCTGCGAACAATGGTGGGAGTGCTCGCCTTACTTTGGTTTTGAGCACTCCATCGATTCGTCGGCCTTACTGGGGCGGTTGCTAGAAGGGAAATGTTGGGCGACCAGCGCAATCTTATTCCGCAAATCGTTGCTTGAGCGAACCGGCTTGTTTGACGAAGGTCTCCAAATCGCGGAAGACTGTCATTTGTGGTTCCGTATGGCAGCAGTTGGCAAAATTGTGTCTGGCGATCTGAACGCGCCGGTAAGTGCTTACTGGCGGCGAATCGACAGTGCCTATCAACCGTCACCGTTGCAGCGGTTGCAGATGATACGTTCGATGGTCAAATTCCTGAATTGGGTATCCACCGCCGACGTCCCCGCGAAAGACCGGGATGAAGCCAAGAAAGCAATCCAGCAATATATTCTGCGTGGTCTGACAAACGCCCGTTTCGCAAAGCAACGCACGCTGGCATGGTCGATTGCCTGGCAAGCAGTTCGTCAATTGCCGTCCATTTCGATCAATTCCAAATTCTGTGGCCAAGTCGCGCGCTTGGCAATCGGAAGGTAGATGTTCAAAACCGCCAAAACGATCGTGAAATCGTGCCTGAGAAATAGCGTTCAGTTACGCTTAAACCATTTTCCGTTGTCGCTGTCGACCGCTGAATGGTACGCCGAGAAATTTAAACGTTGGCCGGCAGTTTTCGATGATGTAAATCATGTCAAACACCAGCGACTGCCCGCAGGTATGGAGATGAATCTTGGCGTTGTGGACGTTATCGAACGAACGCTACGTACGACCACCGAGTGGGATCCGATCGTAGAAAAAACTCTGCTGAATTGTTTACAGCCCGGTCATGTGTTTTTTGATGTTGGTGCAAACATCGGCTACTTTTCGCTGCTGGCATCGCGGTTAGTCGGCGATTCGGGGCGCGTCGTCAGCTTTGAACCATCGGCGCGGGCCTTGTCAAAATTAACCGCTCACTTGTGTCTAAATCGTTGCAGCAACGTCACCGTGTGTAGCCAAGCGATGGGCGAATCGGTACACACAGAGCAATTACACTGGGCACCTGAATCCAATATCGGTGGCTCCACCATTGCTCGCGGTAAGCCATCCCAAGGTTACAGCGAGTCCATCTTTATTCGTCGTCTAGACGACGTTGCCGACGAAATGCAATTGGCACCAGACTTGATCAAACTCGACATCGAGGGTTTTGAACTCTTTGCCCTTCGGGGCGCCCAGAAACTGCTTGCTGAGCATCACCCTACCGTGGTCTGTGAATTGACCAACCAGTTTTTACACGATCATGGCCAAAGCGGTAGCGAGATGCTGTGTTTGATGCGTGACCTGGGCTATGAGGCTTGGTTGTTAAATCTCAACGATGCAGGCGAACTACGAGCGACTCATTGCGACGACGATCAAACCCCCGCCGACCAAGCAGAAATTCTGTTCTCTACAACGGCGCCTCCTTTTTCGCAAAACGACTAGTACGCAAATACATCTTTCGTACAAAAAAGTCATGCTGAACGATGCTATCTAGTCTATTCAAACGATTTTCCACCAATCGACGCCAAAGGAAGTTCCGCGCCCGATTGTCGGAGCGGCTTCAGAAAGAATGTATCGAGTTGCAATTGTCACTTGATCAGCACACGCCGCGCGTCATCGTCGTAAAACAAGATGTCAACGAAGACTTGTATTGCTGTGCCCCAGATGCCGATGCAGCAGAAATCATTCAGTCGACGTTACTTCGAACTGGGCCGGTTGGATTGTTTACCGAATTGGCTGCCGATTTCCGTATCGTGAAAACGCTCGACGACATCGAATGTCAAGTTTGGCAGGAACGCGCAACGGAGTTGAAATGGGATACGCTAGAGTTTTTTTCCAGTTACCGTGATCGAATTCCCGGCCGTGACTACGGGCAAAACCGCTGGGCAATCGCCCCGGAATCCATCGACTGGAATCAGTACGACATCGTCGTCAGTATGGATGTTTGTATCCCAAAACGCATCACCGAGCGATATCCAAAAACGCTTTGGGCCTATTACATTCGAGAGATCAAAGCTCCTTCGTACCAACTGTCGTTGCAACATCCCGCAGTGGGACAAGACGTTGTCTTCAATCACTACTTCCGAATGGCCCCGCCGAAATTGCCGTCGCACGTCGTCGAATTCCCTTATCACTTGCATCGTCCCGGCTGTTTTCACCGGTTGTTTGATATTCAACAATCCAGCGAGCGAAGAGGCGTCTTCGTGGACCATCACACGATGGTAACGATGCAGGCGAAATGGCGTACTGCGTTGCAGGCATTCGGCCCTATCGCCAGTACGATTCACGAAGGAGACCGGGAAGTCATTCCAACGTCCGAAAAGTTAGCGCGGCGAACGATGGATAGTGATCTTCGCGAGCGACTGCTCAATAGTAAATTCTTTTTAATCACACCGGGGCAGCGACACGTGTTTGGGACGGCGCTTGTGGAGGCGATTGCTGCGGGGTGTTTGGCGATCGGCAATCCCGAAAGCCTCCGAGAACATGGGTTCTTCTTCACGTCGCATACGGCAGCACGCACAGTCGAAGAAGCGATTGAAAAGATGCAGTTGCTAGACAGCGACCCTCGGCGATACCGAATCGAGTTAGCACACCAACGAGAACTTGTCGAATATTTGTGCTACATCCGCCCAATGAAACAATTACTTGTTGCTTGGCGGACGAAGGTCGCGATTGACAAATAGTTGGCACTTGTAGTGTACATACAAACGGCCCCCAAGAATTGCACCACAACCAAGATTTGTGTACGTGAAAAAACTAATCCCCCTCACCGCTCGAGATCGATATCGCCCTGCATACCAGCAGGTGCTTAAATGGTTTCAGCGTCAGCATCAAACCATCGTTCAATCCTCGGTTTTCCCCAAACCGTCAGCGTGGCATGACGCCAAAAAAGAGTTTTCCGATGTGATCGATTCGGCACAACTGTACGCGATTGCGGGTAAGGAATTCGGAATCCTGCAGGTCGAAAACGAGATCGTTCCATTTTTGGACTATGTCGCTGAGCACACTCCTGTTGTGATTGGGGAGATCGGACTGAAGCATGGTGGAAACAGTTTTATGTTTCTCCGTAAATTACAAGATGTCACGTTGTATCTGGGCATGGACTTGGTGCTAGAGAATATCAGCAAGTTGAAGTTCTATCGCCGTGATCAGCAGCAAATGTATATTTTAGAAGGCAACTCCCAACTGCCGGCCATCGTCAACAAGGCTCGTCAGCACCTAGCCGGCCGGCAATTCGATTTTCTGTTTATCGATGGCGACCACGAATACGCGGGAGTGTTAGAGGATTTGATTCAGTGGTACCCCTTGGTGAAGCCGGGCGGTTTGATAGCGCTGCATGACATCGTGCCTGATGAAGAAGCCAAAACGGGAGTACGGCCAGCCGGGCGTCTATGGGGCGGCGGCGTTTACAAATTGTGGGCCAACATCAAGCCGCACTTCGAACATAAAGAGTTTGTCAACGACTGGGATCAGGGAGGATTCGGGATCGGAGTCATTACCAAACCGGACGATCATCCGCTCTCGGAGGAACTAGTTGCCCAGTGGAAAGCGGACGGTGAATGAACCAAGCAACGAACATGTCCACGTCATCACAAACTAAAGTAGATTCTAAATCGGCTGACGGTACGCGTCCTTTCCGATTTATCTTTGTGGGCGGAAGCGCACGATCGGGAACGACACTCGTACAAAAAATGCTCTGCGCCCATTCGTGTGTCTGTGGAGGACCGGAATTCGATCATGCCGTCCCCGCGATGAAACTGTTTGCTCGCATGTCCAGCCCGCAACAGTTGGAACGACAAAAGTTCTACTACAGCGAGGAAGAAGTCAGCGATCGGTTTCGAGAATTTTATGCATCACTGTTTGACGGGCTCGCCAGTCGCAATCCCGGCTTGAAGTATGTATCCGAAAAGACCCCGGCCAACATTGCCGCCGCCGCCGATTTGCTACGGCTGTTTCCGGATGCCTTCTATGTGAACGTCATGCGTGACGGCCGAGATGTGGTCCTTTCCCATCAGAAAGTGTTAAATCGTTTCAAGCAACAGCATGGGAAGAAAGGCAAGAAATGGTGGTTCGAATATTCCGTGCGTGATGTCAGTCGAAAATGGAATTCGGATATTGAACGGTATTATGAAATGATGGCGTCCGATTCGATCTCACCGCGTATCATGAATGTCAAATACGAGGAAATTGTTTCCCACCCTGAAAAGGTACTCAAACCGATACTCGAAAAACTTGGTCTCGACTTTGAACCGCAATTGTCGAAACCCGAATCCGTCGACAAGGAACAGCTCGGATACAACGTCAACGTTGACGGTGTGTGGTACACCGATGGAATGTTCGACCAGAGTCTGAACAGTTTGTCAGTGTCAGGTTGGCAGAAAAATCTGTCTTGGCCAAAACGCATGCTCGTAAACTTCATGCAATGTCGCAACCTGCAGCGAGTTGGATATCCCGTCCCACCATCCGTGCTTCGGCTTCGACACATTGTCGATTATCTACGCGGAAGGTAATTGAATAAAGTCAGTCGTCGGTAGACAGCTGACAACACATCCTCATGTTTTTCAACAGCTTCGACTTTCTCCTTTTCTTTGTCGTGGTATTTGCGTTGCAGTTGGCGCTACCTCACCGGCCAAGAAATGCGTTTCTACTGCTTGCCAGCTACTTTTTTTACGGCTGTTGGGATTGGCGTTTTCTAGGCTTGATCTTGTTATCGACGGTCGTCGATTATGTCTGTAGCCACGGCATTGCGAAGAGCCGCGATTCGACGCGGCGCAAACAGTTATTAGCATTCAGCATCGTCGTCAACCTCAGCATCCTGGGATTCTTCAAATACTTCAATTTCTTCGCTGATACGTTCAACGCGATTGCTACCTCAAGCGGGCTGGCGTTCTCCAGTTGGACCCTTAACATTGTCCTGCCGGTTGGCATCAGCTTCTTTACGTTTCAGACGATGAGTTACACGATTGATGTCTATCGTCGTGACTTAAAACCGCTGACCAGTTTCATCGACTTTGCATTGTACGTGGCGTTCTTTCCACAGCTTGTGGCGGGACCGATTGAACGGGGCACCCGACTCGCGCCCCAAATCAAGGAGGGCCGCCGAACGACATGGACCGGCGTTCAAGACGGCAGCTGGCTGGTGGTGAAAGGATTGTTCAAGAAAACAGTGATCGCCGACAACATGGCTCCGATTGTGGATCAAGTTTTCAACAACCCTTCTGCGACTGGCCCCGAAGTATTGCTGGCAGTTTACGCATTTGCCTTTCAAATCTACGGTGATTTTTCGGGATACACCGACATCGCTCGTGGAATCGGCAGGATGCTCGGTTACGATCTGATGTTGAACTTTCGACTGCCTTATTTGGCCACGAGCCCTAGCGACTTTTGGGGACGATGGCACATCAGTCTATCGACGTGGCTTCGCGACTATGTTTACATTCCGTTGGGCGGCAATCGCATTGGATCATTCAATACGATTCGCAATTTAATGCTCACGATGGTGTTGGGGGGGCTGTGGCACGGTGCAGCTTGGACTTTTGTCCTGTGGGGTGTTTTTCATGGTGCATTGCTGATTCTTTTCCGTACGTTTGTAAGCGGACCAGAACCGAAATTTGCGACGGCCCATTGGTGGATTCGTGTGGCGATCATGTTCCACTTGACATGTCTCGGCTGGATGATTTTCCGAGTCGAATCCCTTGGCCAACTGGCGCATTTGTTCGCTGCAATGGATACCTGGATTGTGACCGAGCAGTCAGCTCATATCTGTTGGATGCTGACGCTGCTGTGTCTTCCGCTGATATTGGTACATCTACTGGAAGAAAAATCGAAGGACCTGGATTTTATTCGAGGCCTCTCTCTTTTTCCTCGCACCATTACCTACTCGACTGCGATGGCATCGATCCTGCTGCTAGGCAGCTTCGGCGGACGCGAGTTTATCTATTTCCAATTCTAAATCACTTTCCGACATTGCCACCGAGTACACTGGCAGCCACGGCGATCGATATGTCGCCGGAGAATTGCGATGGGCAAAACGCCTGTGTCTGCTCAGCCCGCTATTTGTCCTAGCCGCGATACCCATCATTGACCATTACGTGACGTTCGTAATGTATTTGCACCCTCCCAAATCGACATGGGACTTTCATAACGCATTTCAATCGAAAACGGCAATCGGATTGGCTGTCTCTCTAGGAATTCTTCCGTGGTTATGGATGATCGGTATCAAAGCTAACCCTTTGATAAAATCGATCCGCTTTCCAATTGCTGTTGTGCTGGCAATGGGACTATTGACCTTGGGCGGATTTCTATTGAGCACGACGAAAGCCACTTGGTATTTCGTAGAGTGGGCCAAGATCCGAACGCCAAATCCATCATTTGGTCGCAACACATTGTTCTGGGAGCAACGGAATTTTGAGCAAGCAGGATCCCCCGATGCCAAAACCAAAGTGGTCATTGTTGGGTCGAGCCAACCGAACCAAGGTTTCTCGCTGAACTGGTTAGAAATGGCGTGCCAAGACATCCGGTTCGAGAAGAACTGTTTGGCCGGTTTTGGCCCGATGCAGTACCCTTTCCTCAATAACCGAATCAGCGAAAGAAGACCACAGATCGTCGTTTGTCATTTGTCAGAATTTGATTTCTTTCGAGAAGATGCCGTCCCGATCGAACGCTTGCGATGGGCGGCAACGTTGTCCGGGACGAAAACGGTTTTCCAAACGCTCACCGCATACCAAGCTTGGAAAAATCGCGGTGCGTTGGGCGATCTCGCGTTTTCATCAGTGATTCCTTATTGGCGGCATCGCGATCACTTTCGCCGCACACTGTTCGGCTACTGGTGGAACAAAAGCGAATCACCCAAAGTTGATTCGGACCAACCGACTCCGTTAGCGGTCTCATCGACACTGGACGAAGCGATTTTCTTTTTGAAGAAAAACATCGGACGCAAAGAACTTGTGGAGGCGAACTTTGCATCGTTCCACTGTTTCGCTCAACAACTAAAACAACAACACGTGAAGCTGATCGTCGTCGAAGGCCAAGTCCACCCCAACGCGCGACGCGTCTATGACACCGAGCATCTGCAACAAGAGACACGCATGCGTCTGAAGGCAATGGCCACCGAGCTCGAGTTTGTCTTTTTCGAAACCAATCAAATGCCAACATTTACCCCAGCCGACTTCGCCGATGCCTACCACTTAAACGACGACGGTCGCAGAAAACTTTCCGACTTTCTTGCGGAACATCTGAAAATGGAAAACAATTAATGCTCTATTCCGTCATCACCACGATCCAACGTCCTACCGAGAGTGTCCGAACACTGGCAACTCAACTAGCTGGCGATGGACATCTTGTCATTGCGGGCGACACCAAGGGGCCCGACTCATTTGACCTATCAGATGTTCCTGGCTTCACCGACCAGCAACTAACGTTTCTTGACATGGCTTCTCAGACGGCCAGCGAGTTTCGATTGGCGAAGCTGTTGCCGACTAAACATTACAGTCGCAAAAACATCGGCTACCTGCACGCAATACACGCCGGTGCCAACTGCATCTACGAAACGGATGACGACAACGCGCCGCTTGATTCATGGCAACCGAGGACCGAGTTTATCGAATCGGCACGCGTGCTCGAAGCTGCGGAAACCGGCAGCACAAATTGGGTAAATGTTTACCGGCATTTCAGCGACCAAAACGTTTGGCCACGAGGGCTTCCGCTGGACCGAATCCACTCGAAATTTGTCGAAGCATCGGAATTTCAACCGCCAACGAACGAGCAAGGACACCTATGGTCGCCAATTCAGCAGGGACTTGCCGATGGCTCGCCTGATGTTGATGCGATCTGGAGATTGGTTCTAGACCGCGAGTTCAAGTTCGACTCAGCACCGAGCGTGCTGTTGCCTCCAAACCAATGGTGTCCTTTCAATACGCAGACAACGTGGTGGTGGCCGGTGGTATATCCATTGTTGTACGTGCCTAGCAACTGTTCGTTCCGGATGTGCGACATTTGGAAAAGCTTTGTGGCTCAACGCTGTCTTTGGGAATTGGGAACAGGAGTTGTCTTTCACTCATCCGAAGTTTGGCAAGAACGTAACGTGCACAACTTGATACGCGACTTCAACGATGAAGTCCCGGGTTACCAGCAGAATGACCGCATCGCTGAGATTCTTGAATCGACAACATTAAAGCCTGGAAAAGAAAACGTCGCTGTGAATCTTCAGCAGTGTTACACGGCATTGATTGACAACCAGATCTTTCCCGAGAATGAGATGATTCTGGTGGAAGCGTGGATCGAAGCAGTTGAGTCTATGAGGATTGGATTGACTGTGGGAACGCAGAAGTCGTGATTAAAAACCTTGCTCGCCAAATGCTTCGAGTCATACCAAGTGGAACCATTCTGCCAATATTATCCGGTCCATTGCGTGGTACGAGTTGGATAGTGGGCGCAGGAACAAACGGATGTTGGATCGGTACCTACGAACGCGACAAACAACAGGTTTTTACAGATGCGGCAACTGCAGGAGCGACAGTGTTCGATGTGGGCGCCAACGTCGGATTTTATACACTGCTTGCAGCACGGTGCGTCGGCAAGGACGGCTTCGTCCATTGCTTTGAGCCATTTCCGGAAAACCTAAGGACGTTGCGTCAGCATCTGGAATTGAACCCATGTCAAAACGTCACCGTCCACGAAGCCGCCGTAAGCGATCGCTCCGGAACTTACCGTTTCGCGTCAGGTGACTGTCCCGAAACGGGCAAACTCGATGAACACGGCGACGTCGAAGTGCAGGTCATCCAAATTGACGAAGAAACCTCATCGGGACGGATTCCCTATCCAGACGTAGTCAAGATTGACGTGGAAGGTGCAGAAAGCAAAGTCTTGCTCGGTGCTAGAGAAACGTTGTTGTCGCGACAACCGATTCTCCTGGTCGCTATCCATGGCTCATCAATGCTGCGTGAAGTACAGGCGATAATCAAAGATTTTCGTTACGAAGTAGAAGTGGAATCGTCGAAAGCCCCAGGGATGTACGAAATCTATGCGCGACCACAAAAGCACCGTCCTAGCACGATGTCCCCCCTAACGACCGATGTTCAGCGGAGATAAACCGCTGCCTGCCATGCAAGTCAAATCCCCCCCACTGCGTTCGATTCCACTTGGCCCACTTCCGGCCAAACCATTGGTTTCCATCCTAGTGCCAAGCTACAATCAGGGGCGTTTCATCAGGCATACGATCGACTCAATACTTCAGCAAGACTATCGACCGCTGAAGATTCACGTCGTTGATGGTGCCTCGAGCGACAATACGGTCAATGTGCTAAAGTCTTACGGTGAGATTCCGGAACTCGAGTGGATATCAGAACCTGACAAAGGTGTCGTCGATGCCGTCAACAAGGGATTCGATCGTCTCGAAGGCGATATTTGTGGCATCCAAAGTTCCGATGACCTATACCTGCCTGGCGTGATCCAAAGGATCGTTGATCAGTTTCACGAGTTCCCCAAAACGGGTTTGATTTACGGCGATACAGTGAAGGTGGATGCTGAAGGCAACGAGTTGTTGAGGTATCAGATCGGTCCCTGGTCATTTAAAAACATTTTCTTAATGAAGACTTGGATTCCACAACCGTCGACCTTCTTTCGCAGAGAGATGTTGGTGACGTGTGGTGGTTGGGACGATCGGATACCGTACGCACCCGATACCGACCTGTGGTTGCGGATGGCGTTTCGTACCGACGTCAAAAAGATTGATCACTACCTGTCCAGTCGCCGCATGCATGATGCCCAGCGTGACACACAAGCGGCAAAAATCATTCGGGATTACAGCAGGATGATTGACCAATCGTCCGACATCGCATCTGCGTCCGCAAACATTCGATCCGCAGCCGAGGCAAGTAAGCACTTGATCTGGCAACGTTACAATCCAACGGGCTCGGATATGAGAGTTGCTTGGCACTTAATGCGAGCCGGCATGGCATGTCCGGCCGCTTGGAACACAAAGGGTATCGTCCGTAACGCGTTGCTGCCGATTCGGCGGCAACTATCAAGAGTGAAGCAAGCTCTGTTTGCTACAAAGTCCACGAAGGCCGGTCATTGAACTTCCTGGTTCGCCTGAAAGAATTTGCCGGGGTCTTGATTAAAGACATCCGGCGGTATCGATTCGCTATCTGCTCACCGATTTTGCAAGGCAATGGTGATCCGTCTTGGGTACGAATTTGCAATCGCAATGAAAAATTGGTTGTCAATCCTGACGGCCCTGGAGTGCTATGCGATTGGCGTTGGTCGAGCAAACTGCATGCCTGTGGTGTTATGCCGTCATGGGGATTACACCTGCAAAAGCGAGTTTTTGCGGACTGGCCGATACGCTTCAGCGACCATCACGTAAACGCCACCTCACCCCAAGTAAGTTTTCTGATTACCCATAGCGGCGACGATCGGATCCAACAACTTTGCCAAGTTATTAGATCGATCTTCGCGCAAGTCGACGTCACCGTTGAATGCATTGTCGTCGATTTTTCTGAAGAACCAATTGCTGAACGTTTACCGTTGGGTGTCAAATATCGACACGTTGCCACATCCCATCTAAAGCCAGGCTGGTACAAATCCTGGGGTTTCAACATTGCTGCTCGCATGGCCAAGGGCGACGTACTGGTATTTCATGATGGCGACATTTGTGCCCCCGATCGATACGCACAGCAGCTGGTAGCACACATGATAGCCGGTCCCTACGAAGCGGCTTCGATCCAACGTTTCCTGTTTTATCTTTCCAAAACAGCCACCGAAACGAGCTACACCTCAGGTCAACTAAATACGAAACCACCGGAAACGGTGTTGCAAAACTGGAAGGGCGGCACGATTGCGGCGCGGAAGGATTCGTTCTTTTCGATTGGTGGCTTCGACGAAGGTTTCGTCGATTGGGGTGGCGAAGACGATGAGTTCTTTAGCCGCTGTGGCGAGTTGAATCATCTACGATTCGGCTATCTCCCCTTCGTGCATTTGTGGCACCCCTCGCAGCCTGACCGACATGGTCAAGACAACTTAAACGAAACTCGCGTGTTGCCGGAGAGGCTAGGGATCAAGATCGACCTACGAATCGAAGAATTGACAAGGCGTGATTTCGGCAACCCACTGCGTCCTGACCCCCTAATCCGCTACAAAGATCGGCTCGAAGATCCCAAATGGAAAACGGTGGAAACACTCCGGGCATCGAGAGTAGAAGATTGAAGCAATTGATCAAATCAGTCTTTCCTGAGACACTGCGTCCACACCTACGGCGGATGTGGAATCGCTCGTGCTCGCTCGGTGTCCGCCATCAATGTCCTATTTGTGGAAGTTGGCTACGGTCGTTTCTTCCACATGGAACGCCGCCCGATCCGAACTGCGTTTGTCCTGTCTGCGCTAGCAAAGCACCTCACCGATTGGCTTGGCTGTATTTTCAGCAGTCACCGGAATTGTTTCAATCGGGAGGACTTTGCGTTCACGTCGCACCCGAACCGGAACTTGGTCCGCGACTGAAGCGTCGTGCCGAATCGAGCGGCATGGCCTACCGCAGCGGAAACATATCGGCTAGTGGTGAACAGTACATGGACATTTTGGATTTGCCATTTGCCGATCAAAGTGTTGACCTGTTTTACTGCTGTCACGTGTTGAATTCGATGAACAACGACTTAAGGGCGATGCGTGAAGTGCTTCGTGTTTTGCGTCCATCGGCTACGGCGGTCCTGCAGGTTCCTGCGTTCTATCAAGGCGATACAACGCTCGAAGCGGGTGCCGGCGAAGAGCAACGCATTCGATTGTTTCACGACAACGGTATCTCTCGTTGTTACACCGACACCGACTATGTCCACCGGCTAGAAACCACCGGTTACGATGTGCGGCATTTTCGAGCGACTGATTTGCCGGAATGGCAAGTAAATCGCTACGCGTTGAAGGCTGAAGTACTGCATGTTTGTAAGGCTGCAGAGTCGAAGAATTGACCATGCGTGGTATGATCTCACTGACTTTCGATGATGCCTTGGATGTCCATCTGGATAATGCAGTGGTTGAATTGAATGATGCCGGACTGCGAGGCACGTTCTATGCACACCTGTCGGCCGAGTCGTTATTCAAACGCGCCACTGATTGGCGAGCAGTTGCCGCAGCAGGGCATGAAATCGGAAACCACACCGTATTCCATCCCGCTGCAGAAGATAAAAATTGGGTCACTACCGGCAATGCGATTGAATACTACACGCTCGACCGTATGCGAATGGAACTTGATCTAGCGAATCGATGGTTGGAGTCGATTGACAGTTGTACGGACCGCACTTTTGCTTTCCCTTGTAGCAATCCGACAATTGGTCGCCCAGGTCCTCTGGTCCGCGCTTGCAATCACTATGGACTGCGTTTCACCCGTTGGCCTGGAATGATCCAACGTGCTGGTCTCGACTTCGGATCGACCTGTCAAAGCTATGCCCCGTTGTTGCCCGAGTACTTCGTTGCTGGACGAGGCGGCGGATTAACGTTCGAGATGACGCCGCCGCCGATCAAAGCCTTTGATCAGTATCAGTTGCCAAGCGCGGCTTGCGACGGACACTCGACGAAGCAGATGCAAGACTTCGTGGGTCGCTGCCTTGATGCCGAGAGCTGGGCGATCCTTCAATTCCACGGAATTGGAGGTGGACATCACATGGATTGCTCGTTGGAAAACTTTCGACAATTGACACGCTGGATTGCCGATCATCACGCGGACCAAGTTGTAACTGTCCGACAAGGAGCACAGCAGATTTACTCTTCGACTTCTCTTCCAAAATCGACACAGAACCGTGCCTGAAGTGATTCCCCAATTGGTTTCGACGATCATACCGGTTTACAACCGACCGCAGATGTTGCGTGAGGCGGTGCAGAGTGTCTTGGAGCAAACCTATCGGCCGATCGAAATTGTGATTGTCGATGACGGATCCACTGACAGTACACCGGACGTTGCCAATGAATTGATGGAACGGCATCCTGACATCATTCGCTTTCATCAGAAAGAAAACTCCGGACCAGGACCGACTCGCGAAGCAGGCCGTTTGATGGCGAGGGGCGAGTTCATCCAGTATCTGGACAGCGACGATCTATTGCGGCCAAAAAAATTCGAATTGATGGTGCAGGCACTGCGTGACCATCCCGATTGTGGCGCCGCCTACGGGTACATTTGTGTTCATCCTTATCAGCAGCCTCCAAAAGACAAACCGTTTAAGGGATCGGGCGAGACTCGCGAAACATTGTTTCCTTGGATACTGTCAGATCGTTGGTGGAACACGAACTGCCCTTTGTTCCGTCGCTCGGTCTGCGATGCGGCGGGGCCATGGACGGACCTTCGTTGGTCGCAGGACTGGGAACATGACGCGAGAATCGGTGCTTTGGGAACGAAACTAGTTCACGTCAAAGAATGGTCCACCGACGAACGTCACCATGATGAAGGTCGTCAAACCGACGATGCCGACTGGCTACACCCCGACCGCCTGCGAGCCAGAAAACGGCTGCTGGAGCTATTGCTTGAGCACGCCGAAACAGCGGGAGTGGAAGCCGACAGTCCTCATCGACGACATTTCACTCGCTGGGTCTTTGCCACCGCTCGACAATGTGCTGCTGCGGGCCTGCACCTCGAGACCAGCGAGTGCATGAGATTGGCCGAACGTAGTGCTGGCAACTGTGCAGATGTAAAACGCGGATTCCAAACATTTCGTGTGCTTCGTCGAGTGATGGGAACTCGCACGGCCGGCCGTCTGGGCCTTTGGCTACAAACGGTCAAGCGCCCAGGAAGCCACACAATGCAGCAAAGTTTTGCGCGGGACTTGGAGCCATGATGACGCCCTTAGTATCCGTCGTGATCAGCGTCTACAACGACGAGGATTTTCTTGCCGAATCGCTCGAAAGCATCCTACAGCAGACATTCACCGATTTTGAATTGATTGTAGTCAATGATGGTTCCACTGATTCCTCGGCAGAAATCCTGGACCGCTTGGCGCAGCGAGATTCGCGAATTCGCGTGATCGATCAATCGAACCAGGGGCTAACCAGGGCGCTGATCAACGGCTGTGATCTGGCACGCGGCATTTACATCGCGCGTCAGGATGCCGACGATTGGTCGGATCGCGAACGTTTACAGAAACAATTCGAAGTATTGGAATCACGGCGTGATCTGTCTTTTGTTTCCTGTTGGGCAGAAGGGATCACGAAGGAAGGACAGGTATTGGAATTGGTGACGCGTCCTGTCGATTCAAACGTGGCGACCGAGGAACTGCGTTTCCAAAGACAGGGTCCACCGGCTCACGGCACGGTGATGTTTCGCAAAGACATCTATCAGCAAGTTGGCGGCTATCGGCCACAATTCTACTTCTCGCAAGATTCCGATCTATGGTTGCGTATGGCAGAGAAAGGCCCGGTGCTTTATTTGCCCGAGACGCTGTATCGCTATCGTCGCGATGCCGAGAGCCTTTCATCGGTGCGTCACGATATCCAATATGAGTTTGGCGAATTTGGCCAAGCTTGTCACAGCGTTCGTGCTTCGGGCGGCGACGAATCGCAGTTGTTGGCCCAGGCAGAAGAGCTAACGTCGCGGGTTGTCGCAGGCGCGGTTGATGCATCCACCGATCAACAACGAGTCGCCGCCACGCAATACCTGATTGGATCTCAATTGGCGATCAATGGCGACCCGAGTGCGGCCACCTATTTATGGACCGTCATCCGCCAACGTCCGTGGCATCTAAAGGCATGGGTTCGGCTGTTTCAAGTATGGCTGAATTTCGGCCGACCGAGTTCGGCCGGATGAGTTCTGCGAATACGAACACCGCGAGATACGAACTGCTTGACCCTCTCCGGGGCGTGGCGATCCTGGCGGTAATGCTGCTTCATTTCTCAGAACGTGGCCGGGAATCGGGCGACGATCTGATTCATTCTTATCTATGGCCGATCACACAACACGGCTACTTGGGCGTTCAGCTGTTCTTTGTGATCAGCGGCTACTGCATTGCGGCCGCCTTGTACGGAACGCTGAACAAACCACAGCCGTTTCGTTATTTTATGATGCGGAGATTTCGGCGAATCTTTCCTCCTTACTGGATCAGCATCGTGTTGGTGGTGATGCTTGGTTTCGCCACGATTTTCATCCTAAACACTTCTCCAGACGTCGTTTTTCCGCTCACTCCGTTTGACTGGCTGTGCAATGCCTTATTGCTCCAGGGCCCACTGCACGCCGTTGACGCCAATCTTGTCTACTGGTCATTATCGATTGAGTTGCAATTCTATTTGGTAATGGCCATCGCCTTGTTCTGGCCGAAGTGGACGGAAGCATGGCTGATCATGTTCAGTATCGTCTGCTTAGCATTGAACTGCTTCGCCGACTGGCCTTTGTGGGGAACCGTGGTCGTTTACTGGCCCGAGTTTCTATGCGGCATTGTCGCGTACTACTGGATTACCGGCCGAATGCGGTGGAAATGGACGCCTGGGTACCTAGTTGGGATTGTCATATTTCAAATCGTTCTGCAAGCCAACCAATACGAAGTGCTGGTGCAAGAAAACGGGCGACTGGTTCAGCCGATTAAACTACTGTTCTGTCTTAGTTGCATGGCTACATTGTTGGCACTGCGCTACTACGATCAATCGATCGCACGTTGGCGTTCGGCAAGATGTTTGGCGTTTTTCGGCATAATCTCATACTCGCTGTACCTGACACATGTTCCAATCGGCACGCGTATCTTTAATTTGATCGATCGACTGCTTGGACTGGACGGACTGAAATGGCTGGCGTGTGGATTGGCTGCGATGGTGATCTGTACGATCTTTGGTTGGATCTTCTTTCGATGGTTTGAGAAACCGTGGCTGAATCCGCCCGCGCCAAGTCCAACCACAGATACCCCAAAAGCTCTTCCAGAAGGTGTTGCTTCGTGAGAAATGCTCTTCGTGGCGCGTTGGCTTCGGTCACACGTCGCTTGCCGTCGATGCGCGGCCTCGGTCGCTGTATTTTGGCCGTCGACAAATTGTTGACCAACGAAAATGACCCCGCATCCTACGAAGCTACGACCATGGTCAACGGTGGTAATCGACTGATCCTGGATCTGCGGACATGGGAACAAAAATTCGCCTTTTATTACGGCACTTATGAGCCAGAGTTGGTCGGAGCGACCACAAGGCTGTTTACCGGCGGCGTCTTCTATGACATTGGCGCATCGATCGGAATATACGCGGTCACCATGGCCAATGTCTGCAAGGCACACTGTGGTTATGTTCGCGCGTTTGAACCGGTGCCAACAAATCTGCGACGACTGGAGGCACAGATTTCTGAAAACGAACTCGGTGAAGAACTGATTCAGATTGAACGCATTGCACTCAGCAACGAGCCCGGCACAGCCATGATGGACTTGTGTGACGACGGAAAACCGGGCAATGCAAAAATAACCAGCAGTGGTCAAGTCAGTGTTGAGGTGACTTTACTGGATAACATCTGGGCCAAACGAAATCGTGAACCTGTCGACTTTGTGAAAATCGATACCGAAGGATGGGATGCCAACATCATTACCGGTGGTCGCGAGATGATCCGCGAGTGCCGGCCTAACTTGCTAGTCGAATTCAATCGCGAACGGATGACGAATCATGGGATCCCGCTTGACCCCGCTTGGGAATTCCTGGTGGGCGAGATGAAGTACCGCGTCTTCTACCTGGACGAGCAGACAGGCGTTGTTGAGGAAGTTCAGCAACCAGGTGATCTTGAAAACCTTTTCTTTGTTCGAGAGGATGATGTCGAGCGAATCCTACGCTGATCATTCGGCTTCGGCTTCCATGCCGCTGAAGATTCTAGTCGGAGCCAACGTGAGCCCCGACCCAAATGCTGGCGCCTCGGGGACCGTCTGGCAGATGAACGCAGCGCTGCGTCGGCGGGGACATCAAGTTGATGAGATCTGGGCCGAAAATCTCGGGCGGCGAATCCAACATGGAAACCTTCACTACTTACTGGAATTGCCCCGCACCTATGTTCGCGAAGTTCGCAAGGCGTGCCAACAACAGACGTACGATGTGATCGAACTGAATCAACCTCATGCGTACCTCGCTTCGCGAGACCACAAAAACCAACAGCGGTCGGGCGTGTTTGTCAATCGCAGCCACGGACACGAAACGCGATCGGAAGAACAGCTCCAGCCCTGGCGGAACAAGCTGGGGGTTTCCGCCAATCGTGGCCTGCGGCGATTGCTTTCGCGAGCTATTGGCAGACTTCTCGATCGCCAATGGCAATCAATTGCCAAGTCAGCTGACGGAATCGTCGTATCCTGTAGCGATGACGCTGAGTTTCTGAACACGCGATACGGGGTGCCCAAAGACCGAGTCGGCTGCATCACGCAAGGAGTGCCCCAGATCTTTCTTGATCAACCGGTTGCCGCGATGACATCCGAGAGATTGCACCGGGTCATCTACATCGGACAGCTCGCTTTCTTCAAAGCGCCCCAAGTGATCGCTGAATCGATCAACTTGATCTTGAGGCGGAACACAAATGCCACCATGACGTGGGTTTGTGGTCGGCCGCATCATCAACAAGCGATGCAGATGCTAAATGAGGACATTCGTAATCGAGTCAGCTTTGTCGATTGGATGGACCAAACGCAGTTGCAACAGCATCTCGATACTCATGGTACATTTTTGTTCCCGTCGTACTTTGAGGGTTTTGGCAAAGCACCGCTTGAGGCAATGGCGCGTGGTCTCTGCGTGACGGCTACCGACGTAGGCGGGATGAAAGACTACATCAAGGATGGTGTTTCAGGACGGCTGGCACCGCCCGGACGAGCGGACCTGATCGCCAACGCAGCATTACAAGTCATGAACGATGAACGCTATGGAATCAAAATATCTAAAGCAGCGAGAGCTACCGCGGAAGAGCACACATGGGACCGATGTGCTGCCGACGTCGAAGCGTTCTATCGACATTTACTAACGGCGAAACTGAAAACAGGACCATGACAGGACAACCATTTACCGCGTCAGATGTAACCATCGTGATTCCTACGATTGGGCGTGAAACAGTATTACTCGATACGATCCTCGCTTGCTTGCAGGAACCCGATCCTCCCTGCGACATCATCGTCGTTGATCAATCGAAACAGCACGAAGAGGCGACGACTCGCCAATTGGATGAGTGGCAACAGCAGGGCATGGTTAAAGTGCTGACGCCGGAGATTGCTTCACAGCCTGCCGCTATGAACGTCGGTCTACTTGCCGCGTCAAGTCGGCTGTTATTGTTCTTGGATGACGATGTAGAACCATCCCCTGGATTTGTGGCCGCGCATGCGGCAGCTCACAACGACGACGAAGTGTGGTGTGTGGTCGGGCAGATCATCCAACCGTGGCAGAAACCCGAGGACGCTGGCCGCATTGGCCCCGACCATGGACTCCGCCGGGATCTCGACTTTCCGTTTCATTCAACCCATCAGTGTCACATCTACAACGGCATGTCAGGACATATGTCGGTCACTCGCAAACGATGTTTTCAAGTCGGAGGCTTTGACGAGAATTTTAAGGGAGCAGCGTACCGATTTGACACCGAGTTTTCACGCCGGGTGATCAAGCATGGTGGCAAAGTACTATTTTACCCAAAAGCCAGCCTAAAGCATCTGCGCGTCGCGCGGGGCGGCACTCGGCTGATTGGCAACCATCTTGCCTCGGCCAACCCAATCCATGGAGTTGGTGATTATTACTTTGCGTTGCAACAGGGCGAAGGAATCGACCGCATCGCCTACATCAGCAAGCGAATGGTTCGAGAGTTTTGCACGAAATTCCATCTAATACGTCCCTGGTTCATCCCTGTCAAATTGCTGGGTGAAATTCGAGCCTTCCTGTGGGCGTGCCGTCTCTGCAGACAGGGTCCCGCATTGGTCAAGTCTGCGGAACGTGAATAAATGCGATCATGCAGTTGCATCTTGTGCAAGCACGTGAATAGGTTCCTTAACGCCGCGTAACGAAACGAGCTTAGGAGCTGACGGTCACAGGCCTCCTCGTTTCGACATCGGTATAGCAACATTAGCAATACCATCCATCGTCTCGAAGCCACAACGCCGCACGAACGGGTTTCGGCTTCCCGAAAAACGATTGATTAAAGTCATCGAACGACATGCATTCGGCTAAGCAGCCAGGCAGAAGTCTTTCAGTCGATTAGCCGCTTTGGTGTTAGCCGCAATTCCGACATTTAACCGGGGCAAACGTCCAAACGACCAATGGAGTTCTACCCAGCGGTTCCTTCCTACCTGATTAAGGCATAAAAAAGGGGGCAACAACCATTTGACCCTCAGGCTACAAAGTCAATTGACAACAAGAGCCCAGTTCAGCCTTCGCAAAACCGAATCCCCAAAGTCTATATGTCGTTCGCATTCTCAACGAGAGAAAAACTAGCCAATATAGAGATTCTAGATAAAAAACACTGCTAAACGCTTGACCCTATTAGGTAGGGGATTGAGAATGTCGTGGTGCCGAATAGAGCGATTATGCCGGTGATGATGGAACAATTCCGCATTCGAGCCTTCTAAATTGAAGCCGCAAATGTTCGGTACCGCGTTTAAGAGTCCGTCCCCCCAACGCGTCAATATCTTTACGAATCATCGTTAGTCATCTTTGAAGGACACCGCTATGGGCTTGTTTAGCCGCTTGAAGAAAAATGTTCGCCGCACCCCTAAGACACGCCGACGTCGGCGGTTGCAAGCAGAGTGTTTAGAAGACCGACGCTTGCTCGCCAATTTGAACTTTGCAGCTAGCGGCCAAGTGATCTATGGCGGCGGCAATGGAGTCGACAACAATCTTTCAATTTCCGTTTCTGGGAATACATACACCTACACAGATACAGCGGAGACGATTAATTTCATCAATGCTCCTGGCACGACATCGGGCAACGGAACAAACACAGTTACCTTTGACGCGACGACTGCCGCCGTTGCAATCAATCGCTTGGTGGTAAATACGAATGCAGGCAATGATGTCGTTTCTGTTTCCGGTATTCGTGGCGGTGCCGAGGGACTTGAAATCCGCGGCACCGGTTCGGCTGATACGGTCAACATCTCTGGCAACCTTGGCACAGCGGGTAACCGAATTGGTTCGTATGGAGTCAATATTGCGGCGAGCCAAATCAATTTGGGAGCTGATATCTTTACGAACAACCTCGACGTCATTTTGGGTGCCGCCATGTCGGGTACCCCCATCGCTTTGACGGCCTCGTCGGAAATCGACGCAGGAAATGCTACAGTCGAAGTGAACGCGGGTGGTGTCGGCATCTCAGGAGCCACAGCCAACTTGACGATAGACGGAGGCAGCGTTCAAACACGTGGACCGATCAATTTAACCGGTGCCTCGGACATCAACTTGAACGCGATCAATCTGTTGCAACTTGGGCAGGCCGGCGCAACGAGCGAGGTGACCTCGGGAACGGGGAATGTTGCTCTATCAGGCGGAACGCAAGTCGCACTGACCGATTCGGTTTCATCCACTGGCGGATCGATCAGCATTACTTCGCCGAGCTCGACAATGAGCAATTCGGCGGGAGCAATTTCTGGCACCGGCGTCACTGTTTCGGGAGCCTTGACGAACACCACCGCCAACACGACCGATATTGACGCCACAGCAGGAGACGTTTCCATCGGTGGTAACCTGGCGTCCACGGCGATCGTCGATGTCGATGCCTCCGGCAACGCCAACTTTGATGGTGGTGTCGCGGCCACCGATATCCAGGTGACAGCTGCAACGGTGAACGCCACAACGTTCCAAGCTAGTGCTGGCGACGTGGCTGTCTCTGGCCCAACGACGTTTGACGGTGTGGGAGACGTGCTGGTCAACTCAACTGGTAGTGTAACGTTCGATAATTCGATCACCGGCAACACCAGCAACCTGAGCCTACAGGCACCAACCTTGGTCAGCGTCGGCGGGGCAATCACGAACGTTGCGAACCTGAATGTTTTGGGGAACGGTGGTGCACTAGCGAGTGCTCAACTAGACTCGGCCGAAAGTCGTAACATCAACGTCAATGCGACGGCGATTGGACTCTCGAGTTTTTTGGCTGCCAATTTCGCCGGCGGCGGTAGCGTCAATCTCACCGGTGCTGTCACGCTTAACGGTGCCGGAATCAACATCACCAGCGGTGGCGATGCAGGTGAGAGCATCACGATCACAGGCGCCGTCAACGGTAGTGCTGTGGACTCCAATGCCCTGGCCCTCAACGCAGGCAACTTCGGTGACGTTGCGGTGACCGGATCGATTGGCAATCTGGTTCGACTCGATTCCCTGAGTGCACGCGGTGATACGGTCACACTGCAGGCGGTCAACGTCGCCAACGATCTAACGGTCTTGGGCGGCAACATTCGCTTGCAAGGAGCGGTCACCGGCGGCGGAACGGGAACGGCTACCTTCGCACCAGCCGTACCGGGACGGACGCTTGACTTCTTCAATAACCCGGCACACACCCGTGTCGGAGTCAACACGCGAATCACCGCCAACACACTTTCCAATATTGCCGGTGGGGCATTCGATAAGTTCCAGTTCGGCGACGCGGCTACTGGAATTGTTCGCATTCACCCGAATGTCGACAACTCGGTTCCAGCCGGTGCGATGAATCTACCGACCGACACGGAATTCGAAGCGGGAGCGATCATCGTTTCCGAAGATATCCAGCAGAATGCAAATACGCTCACCTTTGAAACCGACAACCTAGCCATCTACCGGGTTGCTGCTGGTACCGGTGACGTTGAGATCAACAAGAAGACGCCCGGCGGAGTTTTGGAACTGCGTGGCAACCTGGCCGCCAATACCAATTGGGGGACCAACGACATTACTATTAATGCGGTGGGAGCGACTGTGAACGCTCCTGCTGCGGGTGCTGACTTGGCCGTGTTGGGACTGACGAACCAGCCACAAGTGAACCTCGGTGGACCAAACGCGTCACTAACCATCAATGCCGACACACTAAACGCCTTGGCGTCATCGGCCATTGTGTCGAGCGGGAATCTGGCGTTGAACGTTGACACGATCGACCTAACTGGCGGTGTTCAAAACGCCGGCCCTGGAGTTGTAACACTAGGCAACCCAGGTGCAATGGTGGAGAACATCGGTGGAGGTCCATTCTCGATCCTCTTGCAAAACGGAAGTGATTTGACGCTTCGCGGATTCGATGGCAACGGTGGCTCGCTGAATATTCGCGGCGTGGGTGGCCAACTTGGCACGGTGTCGCTTGGAACGATCAGCGATACTGGAGCCCTCTCGCTTGGAACCAGTTCATCCAATGATGCAACTGTGCTAAACGTCAATGGAAATATCACCGCGTCCAGCATTGTGCTTCGCGGTGACATGATTAACACCGGGGCCATGGGCGTTGGAGTGACATTGGATTCAACCGATGGAAATATCTCGTTGGCTGGGCCAGTGTCGGTGATGCGTAACACAACGCTAAACAACACATCTGGCTTGGCGACCGGATTTGTCCGAATTGATGGCGCGATTGAAAATGCAGGTGTACCGGCTTGGTCACTTGATATCAATGCAGGCGTGGGTTCGATAGTGTTCGCCGGAGCGGTGGGACAAGGATCGGCACTTAGCAGCATGACACTCGTCTCGGGCGGGATTAATTTCCTGACTGTACCGATTACCGTCGAAGGCGCATTCTCTTGGACCGTCGGAGTGACCGGTAACGGCGTCAATGATCGAATCATTCGAGCCGGTTCTGGTGAGATCACTTCCAATAGCGGGAACGTGGATTTGGAAGCTGACGTGCTGCAAGGACTTACCATTGGTGTCAATGTCAAAGCACCTAACGGGACAGTGACCCTGATCGAACGGGGTGCTGGCGACTGATCGGCAACGCGTCTACGAAAGCACAGAAAGGCCGGCTCGCAGTAGCCGGCCTTTTTCGTAAATTCAAGTGAATCGGGATGATCGATGAGACGCAGGCAAATCGGCCGTTGAGATCATAAAACGCTGAAGGCGATCTTCGTATCGTCGGTGAGATAATTCGCGAAAAAGTCCTCATCCAATATTTAATCGGCATAAACGCTATATCCCCACATGCCGCTGAATGAGTCAACTTATTGTTTGCAGTACCGGTAGCATTTTACGGCTCAACTCATCAAGATTTGTCCTGAGCTTCCCTCCCGATTTTTCAACCTAGGTAATTGGAGTGTGACGCGGTTTGATTCAGAGAGCGTCTACTAAGCAAGTATCGCATTAGGTTTTCACACATTTCTGATAAAGCAAACGGCCTGGGGTTCCACGTCAAGTCATACGAGTTTGCTTTCCCAAAAAGCATGTCACACACAGTGTCCTCCCGCCATTCAACGAAGCAGCGGTTGCCGCGCGTGGCATTTGTCACCAGTCACCCGATTCAATACCAGGTGCCAGTGTTTCGGCACTTATCAGAACGTGACGACATTCACTTTGAGGTTCTGTTTGCGATGTTGCCTGACGCGGCCGCTCAAGGTGCTGGGTTTGGAGTCGAATTTGAATGGGATATTCCATTGCTAGAAGGATATCCCTACAGCGTGCTCGAAAATGTATCGAAACGCCCTGGTGTCACTCATTACACCGGATGCGATACCCCCGCAATTGATGAAGAATTGAGACGACGTGAAATCGACGCGGTAGTGGTAAATGGCTGGGTAGTGAAAACATGTGTGCAAACACTTCGAGCTTGCCGGCGTTTGGGAATTCCCTGCATTGTACGTGGTGAGGCGAATCATTTGCGACCGCGACCGTGGTGGAAGAAAGTTCTGCAGCGGCAACTCATTCGTCGGTATGATGCTTACCTGCCGATTGGGACAGCCAATCGTGCGTTTTATCGCAGCTACGGTGTAGCAGATTCTCAGATGTTTGATGCACGCTATTGCATCGAAAACGCAAGATTCAATCAAGCCGCTTGCCTGGCAAATCCACGACGAAACACCATCCGCCAGCAATGGGGAATCGCCCCCGATGAAACTTGCTATCTATTTTGTGGAAAATTTGAATTAAAGAAGCACCCTGTTGAACTTGTGCACGCATTCGAAGATTCATTGTCGAATGATCGCTTGCAGCACCCTTCAACTGTAAACAAATCAAGATTGTTGATGGTCGGCGATGGCGAACTTCGTCCTCAGTGTCAGCAGTACTCCGAATCGCGTTCGTTGCCAATCACATTGACCGGGTTTCTGAACCAGAGCGAAATTGTGGATGCTTACATTGCTTCGGATTGTCTCGTGCTTCCCTCGGATCACGGCGAAACGTGGGGATTGGTCGTTAATGAAGCAATGGCGTGCGGACTTCCGGCAATTGTCAGCGACCAAGTCGGTTGTGCTCGTGATCTGATCCATGAATCTCAGACAGGTTTTTGCTTCTCATTCGGTGATTGGGACGCATTAGCAAGGATCTTAAATGAGGTTGCATCGGGAAGGTTCGATTTAAAAAGTATGGGTAACAATGCCAGATCACAAATCGCAGAATATTCTCCCGAAGCAGCCGCTCAAGGTATCCTCCATGCCGTCGATTTTTGTCTGCGAAATCCAGCATGATTACGATTTTGGCGTTTCGAACGTCTGCCGGTGAATAAGATCAGTTGCGGTGCGAGAATAACTGTCAGCGAGTTTTCCGGGCGAGATGTACAGGTTAGATATCGCCTGCGAGTGCGTCAAAAATCCTAGAAAGAGAGTTTATTCATTTGACCTTCGCTTATTACATTTTCGTGTTCTTTGCCGCGATGGTGGCTTACGGTGATTTCCGACGTGGAATCTACTTGGCGATCATCCTCGATTTGTTACGTGATTTAGTACGCAAGGCAGATCCTACTCAAAGTGTCCTCATTACACTTGCCGGGGCTGCGGTATGGGGAGCCGTATTTCTTGGTGCGACTCGTGCTTATCCTGCTCTAATTCAGCGTGCCTTC